>NZ_JBBNAM010000354.1:0-24070 GCF_037994425.1 Phyllobacterium sp. | reverse complement strand
GCGATCATCTCAATGCGACACCCCGCAAATGTCTGGGCTTCAGGACACCCGCGGAGGTCTTTCGCCAAAAGGTCATGGCAAGGCGCAGATGAATAGGTTAGCCTGCCGTGCTCCAAAGTCGCGCTTCTGCGAGAACTCACCCAGCCGATCGCGACCGGCGACGCCGCACTGATCCGCAAGGAAAAAAGAATGTCGTCCGGAGGAGCCTCATTATCTAAGGCGGTACCATCTTGAGCAACGCACACTCGCAGCAACGCCGCCAGGACGCCACAGCATCCGCCGAGGGCCAAGTAAGCTCGAATCCGGCGCCATTGCCTGGACTTGCGGACGTCGAACCTGGCAGCGTCGGTATCGTTGCCGGTTGGCTTTCCGGCATCCTTGTCCTTGGCGTCTTCATCGGTTTTGCTCTTCATTTCGGTGACGTTGCAGTTTTCCTTTCTACCTTGAAATCCGCTGATCCGTTCTGGCTTGCGGCAGCAGCCACATGTCAAATCGCCACCTACGCCTGCGCTGCAGCCGTTTGGTTGCGGGTGCTTTCGCGCGCAGAAGCCCGGTTATCCTTTGCCGGTCTCTTCAGGCTCGCCGTCGTCCAACTTTTTGCCAATCAGGCGCTTCCCTCTGGCGGACTGAGCGGCGCCGCGATTGTCGCGCGGGGGCTGGCTCGACGTGGGGTGCCCTCTTCGCTGGTTACGACAGCACTTCTGGTCGGTGGGTTCTCGTATTACTTGAGCTACCTGATAGTTGGTCTGTCGGCCTTCGTAATCTTGTGGCACAGCGGCGATCTCGGTTCGGCATGGCTTCCACTCGCGACCGCATTCATCACGGTTCTGCTCGCTCTGGCGGGGGTAACGTTCCTGCTGATCCGACGGCAGGGGCGGATTATTCCAAAGACTGCCCTTGGCTGGGCGCCGATGGCGAAGCTGGCCACGATTCTCAGCGGTGCCCGCACGGATATGCTTCGCGATGGGAGGCTTATCCTTGAAGCGTTCTCTCTGCAGATTGGCATCTTTTTGCTGGACGCGGCGACTCTCTGGATTGCCGCTCGCTCAGTCGGCCTCACCATCAATCCCGTCAGCGCCTTCTTAAGTTTCGTCCTGGCGTCTGTGGTGGCCACGCTGTCGCCGATCCCCCTCGGCCTTGGCACATTCGAAGGAACGTGTACAGGCCTGCTCCACATCATGGGAAGCAGTATTGAGGGCAGCCTTGCCGCCACGCTCATCCTGCGTGGCTTCACGCTTTGGTTGCCTATGATGCCGGGGCTTTGGCTGATGCGAAAGGAGATGAATGCGACGGTTCCTTCAACTCCCGAAGGCATTGACCCTGAAGACCCGAGGCGTAGATGACACAAAGCCGCGCAGGACTGGCGTCTTCGCCATGACATCAAGCCCTAACCGGACCTCAAGGTGTGGGAAGCGGCATCTAGTCAGGCCTTGCCGTAGTTTATATGTGTCGATATAGTCGCATTTCATCGACATGTTATGGGAACGTGTCGATCTCATCGACATATCCTCGACGACGTGTCGAATAAACTCAGGAATGTCGACGTGCCGTTTGATGCTACACTTCCCTATAATGACCTCCCACTCCTGCCTCCACAGCGGGACGTGGAAACGAGGTCAGTTCTGAAGGCGTGCATTGAAGCGCGTGCGGCGCTCGCGGAACTACGCGTTTCAGGACAACTCATCCCCAATCAAGAGGTGCTGATCAACTCAATTCCCCTTTTGGAGGCGCAGGCAAGCTCTGAAATCGAGAACATCGTAACGACAGCCGACCGACTGTTTCGCTTTGCCAACGAGGCAGGCAATCAGGCCGATGCGGCAACCAAGGAAGCCTTACGATATCGGACGGCTCTCTACCAAGGCTATCGCATGCTGAAAAAACGACCGGTCTCGACTACCGTCGCAATCGAGGTTTGCCGCACGATCAAGGGTATTGATCTTGATATTCGGTCCACCCCTGGAACCGCGTTGATGAACGACGCGACGAAAACCGTCATATATACTCCGCCAGACGGCAAAAACCTGCTGCAAGACAAGCTCGCAAATTGGGAACGCTATATCCACGAAGCAGTCGAGGTCGATCCGCTCATCCGTCTCGCTGTGATGCACTATCAGTTCGAGGCAATCCATCCATTCACAGACGGCAATGGCAGAACTGGTCGTATCTTGAACCTGCTCTACCTCGTCGACAAGGGCCTTCTGGAAATACCCGTCCTCTACCTCAGTCGTTACATTATCCAGAATAAGTCAGCCTACTATCAGCGCCTTTTGTCGGTCACAACGGATGGCGACTGGGAAAATTGGATCTTGTTCATGCTTGTCGCTGTGCATGAAACCGCACAGTGGTCGACCGCCAAAATCCGCGCTATTCGCGATCTGCTTGATAAAACGGCCATGCGGCTCCGAAAGGAATTGCCAAAAATCTATTCTCGGGAACTTGCCGAGATCATTTTCGTAAATCCCTATTGCCGTATCGGAGACCTCGTAGAGGCAGGAATCGCCAAGCGGCAAGCCGCCTCGACCTATCTAAAGATGCTTAGCGGGATAGGTATGCTGGAGGAAATGAGATCTGGTCGCGAGAACCTTTATATCAACCCGGCGCTGCTCGAACTCTTGTCCGAGCGAAATGACCCAAGATGATTGGCCGCCCTCCCGGAAAAGCTCGGCTCAATTTGAAGCTATCAACTCCAGGAGCGAACAGCCAACTCAGACGTGCCGGCCCTGATTGCGCCGGACGATCATCAGCACCAGGAAAACCAGACCAAGTGCAATGAACACGATACCCAACGTCAGGAACTCGGTCGACCCATATCTGTAACCCGATGCCGTTATCAGGAAGCCCAATATGATAGCGATCAATCCGCCAAGCTTCTTCAACAATGGCATCGGGCTGTCACCGTTTACGGCCATCTCAAACCTCCGAATTTGCACTCACACAGATACAACCACCTGACGTTCAACGGGCGGCACGTCATGCTACCAGTGGTTGGGGCCCTGCTCAATCCGTCGGGCATTCTTTGATGCACAGGGGCTAACGTCGGAAAGCGACAGCGCGATTCAAGCCACGAGCAAGAATATCCTTCGCATCTACCGGTCTTCGGCTAATGTGTGGCCGGGCCAAAAGGCCTCCGACGAAGAGGATGGAACATGAATAAAACGCTAATGACGATCGCCGCGGCCATCGTCGCTTTCGCATCGAACGCAGCAGCTCAGGACTGGAAAGAGATCCGGATCGCCACAGAGGGTGCCTATCCGCCCTTCAATACCCTGAAGTCCGATGGAACGCTGGAGGGACTTGATGTCGATATTGCCAATGCACTTTGCGAAGAGATGAGGGCCAAATGCACGATCGTCGCACAGGACTGGGACGGGATCATTCCCGGGCTCATGGCCAACAAATATGATGCCATCATTGCGTCCATGAGCATCACCGAAGAGCGCAAGCAGCAGATCGACTTCACCAATAAATACTACACCACGCCGCTTGCCGTCGTGGTTCCAAAGGATAGCACGCTTGCCGGTGTTTCCGTGGACGATATGAAGGGCAAGACCGTAGGTGCCCAGGCCTCAACGACGCAGGGCAATTACGCGACCGATGTCTACGGCAAAGGGGGCGCGGACGTAAAACTCTACCCGACACAGGAAGAAGCAACCGCCGACATCCAGAATGGGCGCATCGACGCCTTGATTTCTGACAAGTTCGTCGTTGTCGACTGGCTCAACAACGCGGGCAAGGATTGTTGCAAGATGCTCGCTGACGTACCGGGGACGGCGACAGAGGCAGGCATCGGCATTCGCCAGGGAGATGACGCGCTACGCGAGAAATTCAACAAGGCGATCGATGCGATCGTCGCCAACGGTACGTACAAGAAAATCGTCTCGAAGTACTTTCCGTTCGATATCTATTGATCGTCTCTGGCCATCCGACCCTTTCGTCGGGTGGCCAGTTTCAGGGCCAAGGGTTTCGGCCTCAACAATTCAATACAAAGTTGCTCCGACCCCGGGCTTCTATCAAATGACTTGATTGGACACCAAACCGGGCAAGTGCCAAGATCATGACAAAGTCGCATTGGGGACCGCTCAGCAACTCTGTCATCGATAACGAGGAGAGCATCATCATGGCAACCTGGCAACCTGATCCTTCCTTTTATCCCTCGCCTCGCATGGCGGCGAAGGCGCCGGCTGAGAAGCTGGCCTATGTCGCAGCCTTCGATCCCGAGCGTAAGATACCTGACGCCATCGCCGTCGTCGACGTCGATCCGAAATCAGCGACGTATTCGCAGATCGTCGGTCAGGTCAACATGCCCAATGCGGGCGATGAACTGCACCACTTCGGCTGGAATGCCTGTTCCTCGTGTCTTTGCCCGAACGCCCCTCACCCGCATATGGAGCGCCGCTACCTCGTCGTTCCCGGGCTGCGCTCGTCGCGGCTTCACATCATCGACACCAAGCCTGATCCAAAGAACCCGAAAATCGTCCGCGTCATCGAACCGGAGGAGATCGCCGAAAAGGCAGGATATTCCCGCCTCCACACCGTACACTGCGGGCCGGAGGGCATCTATGTGAATGCCCTTGGCAACGCCGAGGGCAAGGCGCCGGGCGGTATTTTCCTGCTCGATCCCACAAGTTTCGATGTCCTCGGACAGTGGGAGATGGATCGGGGTCCGCAAAAACTTGCCTACGACTTCTGGTGGCACCTCGGTCACGACACGATGGTGACGAGCGAATGGGGAACGCCCGACACGTTTGAAAACGGTCTTGTTCCGGAGGTCCTGCTTGCAAGCAAATATGGCCGCAGGCTGCATTTCTGGGACTTGCACAAGCGCAAGCATTTGCAGGAGATTGATCTTGGCGAGGAATACCAGCTAGTATTCGAGCTGCGCCCGGCACACAACCCGACCAAGACCTATGGCTTTGTCGGCTGCGTCATCAGTCTCAAGGACCTCTCCGCGTCGATATGGACCTGGTATCGCGACGGCGACAAGTGGGCGGTGAAGAAGATCATTGAAATCCCTGCCGAGCCGGCTGATCCCGAGTTGCTGCCACCAGTTCTCAAGGGCTTTGGTGCGGTCGCGCCTCTTGTCACCGACATCGACCTTTCGATGGACGATCGCTTCCTTTACGTGTCATGCTGGGGCACCGGCGACATGATACAATATGACGTCTCCGATCCGTTCAATCCCAAGGAAACCGGCCGGGTTCGGATCGGCGGTATCGTTTCGCGCGCGACCCATCCGAAGGCAAAGAACGGCGCGCTCAATGGCGGCCCTCAGATGGTGGAAATCAGCCGCGACGGCAAGCGCGTCTACTTTACCAACTCACTCTACGGGCCCATTGATCCGCAGTTCTACCCGGAAGGCGTCGAAGGGTGGATGGTCAAGCTCGATGTCGGAGACGATGGCGGCATCACGTTCGATGAGAATTTCTTCGTCGACTGGCCAAAGAGCCATCGGCCTCACCAGGTACGGCTCGAGGGCGGCGACTGTTCATCGGATTCCTACTGCTATCCATGATTGCGCTGCGCCACAAGACGAGCAGAAAGGCACGATGACGTCCATCTCCCCATGGCTGGTGCTTGCCGGCCTTGGCGTCTTCCATGGTCTCAATCCAGCCATGGGCTGGCTGTTTGCCGTGGCGCTTGGTCTGCATCGTGGCCGTCGCATGGTCGTCGTCCGGTCGCTTCTGCCGATTGCCGCCGGCCACGCCGCTTCGATCGCGGTGGTTGCATCGGCCGCCGTTTTGCTCGGCTTCATTGTCGATCAACGCCCGCTTGAAATCGCAGCTGGAATCCTGCTTCTTGCATGGGCTACCTATCAGGCCGTCTACGGTCATCGCCACCGTGTGCGGGTCGGCATGACCACCGGGATGGTTGGCCTCGGCGTCTGGTCGTTCCTGATGGCGAGCGCTCACGGGGCCGGGCTGATGCTGGTGCCCGTCGTCATCCCGCTGTGCCTCTCTTCGATGCCCGCGCCGGACCTGACGGCAGCAGGTTCGCTTTCCATCGCCCTTGCAGCAATCGGCACCCACATGGCGGCGATGCTCGCCGTCATTCTCATAATCTCGCTCACGGTCTACGACTGGATCGGCCTAGGTTTCCTGCGGCGTGGATGGATAAATTTCGACCTCATATGGATCGCAGCGCTAACCGTGACGGGGCTTGTCCTGATCTTTTAATATCCCGGCAAAAAATGGAGGACGCCCGTAAACAGGCGCCCTCCTCCCTCAATATTACTTCTGGATGCAGGTATCGACCGTATCCTTGGTGCATTCATCAAGACCGGTAAACACCGGATCCTCGACCTTCTTGCCCTCGATGAGGTTGATCATCACCGTTGGCGCCTTGTAGCCCATTTCGAAGGGCCGTTGGCCAACAAGTGCCGTTACCAGACCTTCCTTGGCAATCGCGACTTCGTCGCCGATCGTATCGGCTGCACCGATGACGAATTCATTCTTGGCGATCTTGTCTGCCATGGGCTTGAACAGATCACGATAGGGTTGCGGCGCGCCAAACAGCGGCCAGCCGCCCATGATGCCAAACGCAGCAAGGTCGGGATTGGCGGCGAGGATGTCGGTCATCGCCTGAACGCCCTTTGCACCATCATCATTGGTAAACACGGGGCAACCAGCCACTTCCGTCCATCCGCCCTCGCCTTTGAGCGCGGTCAGGCCCTTCTGGCCGCTGAGCGTATCGCGCATACCCTGGGCACGGCGCAGGATGTTGTCAGCCCCTGGATTGCCCTCGATCGTGCAGATCTTGCCGCCACTCGGCTTGGCCTTCTTGATGTACTCGCCGATCTTGGCGCCCATCAGATAATTGTCGGTGCCAAGATAGGTCTTGCGCAGAGCCGAGTCCTCGGCTGCGAGATCGGCGTCGAGCGTCATTACCGGAACTGCGGGATTTGCAGTCTTAATGGTCTGGGCGATGAGCTTGGCATTCGACGGCGAAATGGCGATGGCCGCCGTGTCGGCCTTACCGAGAACGTCCTGGACGATCTGCGCCTCGCCCGCCTCATCGGATGTGGAGGCCGGCCCGGTGTAGAAGCACTCATATTCCGAGCTTGCGTTCTCCTTGTTCCACTTCTGGCAGCCCTGGTTGATGGCCTCGAAGAATGGGTTATCGAGGCCCTTGACGACGATGACGAGTTGTTTTTTCGCCAGAGCAGGTCCTGCACCGAGCGCGAGCGCGGCAGCGGCGACGAGTAGTATTGATTTCCTCATTTGTTCCTCCCTTGAACCCGACGGACACGGGCGTGCCCGCCACACAGATCAATCTGGATGCCAAGCAATACGAGGTCATTCTGCAGTCACACGTATCGCGGAACCCAGTCGATTGGTATTACAGTCCGGTGCAGGCGCGATGACTTGCCTGATCCCGATGTCTTCCCGGTTCAGGTTGGAACCGGTTACGAGCGGCGAATGCGCGTTGTCGCAATTGACCGCGATCGGGTTCCGCCCGACTTGCCCGTCGCGTTCGTGATCAGATATTCCTCCCGAATACTAGCTAATAACGCCAAAGTTTCGCCGTCAACGGGTATTTGTCATATAAAACTATTTTTGGTTGCATGGGGCTTGCAATCACCCGAAAGTTGATTGACGCTTGGTGAAGCGTTTGCGTAAATTCGGCCTACCGCTGTCCTTGGGAGGGGATGGAAGGTCGCGACAATGTCCGCATGATTGTGGGACGAAAGCAAGCGCACGGCAAATGGGAGGCAGGATAACTGGTGGCGGTTCTCGAACTCATCAATATTTCGAAGCATTTCGGCGCGATACAGGCCGTCAACGATGTTTCAATCGCGATCGAACCCGGCCAGGTGGTCGGCCTCATGGGCGACAATGGCGCCGGCAAATCAACGCTTGTGAAGATGATCGCCGGAAATTTCCGCCAGAGCGAAGGCACCATGCGCATGGATGGTGCGGAGCTTGTCATGCACAAGCCCATCGAGGCGCGCCAGCACGGGATCGAGATCGTCTATCAGGACCTTGCGCTCTGCGACAATCTTACTGCGGCCGCCAATGTCTTTCTCGGCCGCGAACTACGCCGTGGCTTCGGGCCCATTCGCATTCTCGACTATGCCAGCATGTATCGGCGCGCCGGCCAGATCTTTGCCGAACTGAAATCCGAAACGCGGCCGCGCGACCTGGTCAAACAGATGTCCGGTGGCCAGCGCCAGGCGGTTGCGATCGCCCGCACGCGGCTTTCGGAAGCCAAGATCGTTTTGATGGACGAACCGACGGCAGCAATCTCGGTCCGCCAGGTCGCCGAGGTATTGAACCTTATACGCCATCTGCGGGACCAGGGCATCGCGGTCATCCTGATCAGTCACCGCATGCCGGACGTCTTCGACGTGGCCGATCGGGTCATCGTCATGCGACGCGGCAGGAAGGTCGCTGACAAGACCATTGAAGCGACATCCCCTGAAGAGGTCACGGGGCTGATCACCGGCGCGATCGAACAGGTTGCCTGACCCTTAGGAACGAGAACACTTTTGCAGAAACCGAGGTCGACCATGGCCATCACTCTTGATCAGACAATCGCTCAAAGGCAGCACAACTGGCTGTCGTCCGTGCTCGGAAGCCAGACGTTCTGGGTGTTGATTGCCGTCATCCTCGCCTGTATTTTCCTGTCGTTCGCGACGGATTCCTTCGCGACGACGAAGAACCTTTATAATATCACCCGCAACGTTACGTTTGTCGCGATCATCGCGCTTGGCATGACGCTAGTGATCATTACGGGTGGCATCGACCTTTCCGTCGGATCGGTGCTTTGCCTGTGCAGCATGATCCTCGGCGTCGTCATGCATGCCGGCTACAGTATTGAGATCGGTATTGCGGCTTCGATCGCGACAGCCCTCATCATCGGCGCATTTCACGGTATCCTGATTGCCTATATCGGTATGCCGCCTTTTGTCGTCACGCTCGGCACATTGTCGATCGCGCGCAGTCTGGCCATGGTAGCCTCCGGCAATACCGTCGTGTTCCAGTTTGGGCCCGACCATGACAAGCTGCTTGCGCTTGGCGGCGGCGCCTGGTTCTTCGGCATAGCCAATCCCGTGATCTACATGATCGTTTTTGCCCTCCTCACCGGATTCGTGCTGCGCTGGACCAAATTTGGACGCCATGTCTATGCCATCGGTGGCAATGAACATGCGGCGACGCTGACCGGCGTCCCGGTCCGGCTCATAAAGGTCGCCGTCTACATGATCTCCTCACTGTCGGCCGGCATCGCCGGCATCATCCAGACCGGATGGCTCGGCGCGATCACCACCAACATTGGCGCGGGGCTTGAACTTCAGGTCATCGCGGCGGCCGTCATCGGTGGTGCGGCGCTCGCCGGCGGCGTTGGCACCGCGCTCGGCGCGCTCGTTGGCGCGGCGCTGATCGAGGTGATCCGCAACAGCCTTGGCCTCCTCGGCATCAATGCCTTCTGGCAAGGCTGTTTCATCGGTGGCGCAATCCTCTTCGCGGTGCTGTTCGACAGGCTGCGCAACCTGCGCCAGAGCGAATAACGGGCGCACTGTCAATTCTCCCAATTGGCAGTGCACGGTACATGGAGAAATCAAAATGAAGAAGCGTATCGTATTTACCGGTGGCGCCGGCAAGGCAGGGCGTCATGTCGTTCCCTATCTTGTGGAACACGGCTATGAGGTTCTGAACGTCGACCTCGTTGCTCTGAACCATCAAGGTGTCAACACCCTCTTCGCCGACATCACCGATAGCGGCGAGATGTTCAACGCCTTGTCCAGCCATTTCGGCTTCGAAGGCTTCGAGACAGGCAAAGGCCCGGGGCCGATCGATGCCGTCGTCCATTTCGCGGCGGTACCGCGCGTGCTGATCAAACCCGACAACGAGACATTCCGGGTCAATACGATCGGCACCTACAATGTCATTGAGGCCGCAGTCAAACTCGGCATCCGCAAGATCATTATCGCATCAAGCGAAACCACCTATGGCGTCTGCTTCGCCGAGGGCGACAAGGATTTCCACCAGTTTCCCCTCGAAGAGGATTACGACATTGATCCAATGGACAGCTATGGACTGTCGAAACTCGTGAACGAACGGACCGCCCGCGCCTTCGCCATGCGTACTGGCGCGGATATCTACGCGCTGCGGATCGGCAATGTGATCGAACCGCATGAATACGACCGCTTCCCGGACTTCCTCGCCAATCCGTTGTCGCGCAAGCGCAATGCCTGGAGCTACATCGACGCGCGCGATCTTGGACAGATTGTCGATCTCGCGATCCAGAAGGACGGTCTGGGCTTCCAGGTCTTCAATGCGGTCAATGACACGATCACGTCGACGCTTCCTACGCAGGAATTTCTCGCAAAGTACTGCCCCAACGTTCCGATTATCCGCGAACTTGGTGAGTTCGAAGCGCCGCTCTCGAACCGCAAGACACGCGAGGTTCTCGGCTTCCGGGAAGAGCACAATTGGCGGAATTATGTGCCGCCGAAGTAGACGTGCAGGTTGCGCAAGCCTCAGACGGATGTGGCAGAAACGGGTGCTCTGATGTAAGCTAAACCATGGAACTGATGAGGAAAATCATCGGAGAATGGTTTGGAGTAAGACGGGCTCTAAGTCCCGCTGCCGCTGCGCTACTTGGCATCCTCTTGTCGGTATTGCCGAACAATGCACAGACAACGCATGTGGCCCTTCTGCTGCAGCTTCAGGGGATCGTTGGCCCGGCCTCATCTGACTACATAACACGCGGACTGAGAACTGCAGCTGAGCGCAATGCATCGCTCGTGATCGTGCAAATGGACACGCCTGGTGGCCTCGACACCTCGATGCGGGACATCATTCAGGGCATCCTCGGCTCACCCGTGCCGGTGGCCATCTATGTGAGCCCGAGCGGAGCGCGCGCCGCGAGCGCTGGCACCTATATTCTCTATGCCAGCCACATAGCGGCGATGGCGCCCGGTACCAACCTTGGCGCGGCGACGCCGATCCAGATTGGCGACCTGCCATTTCCAAAGGATGACCAGGAAAAGAACGACAAGGATCAGGCTCCGAAAGACGGCCATGGCGATGCAAGCCCGATGTCTGCTCCTGCGAACCCGATGGAGGCGAAGGCCGTCAACGACGCTGCCGCCTATATACGCTCGCTCGCGGAGCTGCGCGGCCGCAATGTGGATTGGGCCGAGCAGGCGGTGCGCCAGGCGGCAAGCCTTTCAGCCAGCGCAGCGCTCAAGGAGAATGTGATCGACATCGTCGCCTCCAGCGTCGATGATCTTCTCCTGCAGGCCAATGGCCGCACTGTCAGCGCGGGAGGAAACCAGATCAAGCTTGATACCGGAGCGCTGAAACTGGAGCGGCTGGAGCCGGACTGGCGCACGGAACTCCTGATGGTCATCACAAATCCGAACGTCGCACTGATGCTGCTGACAATCGGCATCTATGGACTGATTTTCGAATTCCTGACGCCGGGTTCTTTTTTCCCCGGCACTATCGGTGCAATCTGCTTGCTGATCGGCCTTTATGCACTCGCCATCCTCCCCGTGAACCTCGCCGGCCTTGGCCTCATCATCCTCGGGCTCGCGCTGATGGCGGCTGAAGCGTTCACGCCGTCCGGCGTTCTCGCCGTTGGCGGCGCAATCGCGTTCATCGCCGGTGCGACAATCCTCATCGATACTGACATCCCAACCTTCCAGACGTCCTGGCCGATCGCCGGCGGCATTGCACTGGCCAGTCTGGCGCTTTCCCTGATCATAGTCCGTCTCGCCCTTTCCTCCCACAAACGCCCGGTTGTAACGGGTAGCGAGGCGATGACGCGGGCTGAGGGCGAGGTCCTCGATTGGCGTGGTCTCAAGGGGCACGTCCTCGCCAGTGGCGAGCGATGGACAGCTACATCCGAGACCCCGCTGAAGAAGGGCCAGCACGTGCGTGTAGCCGGCATCGAGGGCATCATCCTCAAAGTTGAACCGGATCAGACGGATGGCTCCTAGTGGAGGATTTCCCAATGCTCATCACCATTTTAGCCCCTGTCATCGTCATTGTGCTGATGATTGTGGCTGCCGCGATCAAGATCCTGCGTGAGTATCAACGCGGGGTCATCTTCACGCTGGGCCGCTTCACCGGTGTGAAGGGACCCGGACTAATCATCCTCGTTCCCCTCGTACAGCAGATGCTGCGCGTCGACCTGCGGACCGTAGTTCTGGACGTGCCGAGTCAGGACGTGATTTCAAGGGACAACGTTTCGGTGCGCGTCAACGCCGTGCTCTATTTCCGGATCATCGATCCCGAGCGTGCCATGATTCAGGTGGAGGATTTCATGATGGCGACGAGCCAGCTTGCACAAACCACACTGCGTTCGGTCCTCGGCAAACACGATCTCGACGAGATGCTGGCAGAGCGCGACAAGCTCAACAGTGACATTCAGGAAATCCTCGACGCACAGACCGATGCATGGGGGATCAAGGTTGCCAATGTCGAGATCAAGCACGTGGACCTAAACGAAACCATGATCCGTGCGATCGCGCGGCAGGCAGAGGCCGAGCGCGAGCGGCGGGCCAAAGTCATCAATGCGGAAGGCGAACAACAGGCCGCGCAAAAGCTGCTGGAGGCTGCCAATATCCTCGCGCAGCGGCCGGAGGCCATGCAATTGCGTTACCTCAATACGCTGAATGTGATTGCCGACGAGAAAAATTCGACCATTGTGTTTCCGTTCCCGATGGAACTGGGCGAACTATTCAAGGCGGCAGCAACCAAGAACAAATAGCGCTATCATCAGACCAGTTGGCCATGCTCGCAGGAAAGAAAACGGAGAGTGGATATGACCGAGACATTCGTAATTGCGCAAGGTGGTGGCCCGACTGCCGTCATCAACCAGACGCTGGCCGGAGCCGTGATCGAGGCCCGCAAGCGCCATCCTGGGGCGCGTGTGCTTGGCGCGATCCATGGCGTACGCGGTATTCGCGACGGCAATTTCGTCGACCTTTCGGACCTGCCCGAAGAGCAGCTTCGCCTGCTTGGCGCAACGCCCAGCGCCGCCTTGGGGAGCACGCGTGACAAGCCGGACGCGGCCTATTGCGAGACGATCCTGAAGGGATTGCGCCAGGTGGGCGCCACCGCGTTCATCTACATCGGCGGAAATGATACGGCTGGCACGCAGCAGATCCTCGCCGACGCCGCAGGCGGCGGCATCGCCTTCGTTCATGCCCCGAAGACGATTGACAACGACCTCGAAGAAAACGACCACACACCGGGGTTCATCTCGGCTGCCGAGTTCGTGGCAACGGCATTCGTAAGCGTGGATCTCGACTTCCGGGCTTTACCGGGTATCTACGTCGGTATCGTCATGGGCAGGCATGCAGGGTTTCTCACCGCCGCCGCCGCCGCATGGCAGCTTGATGACGAGAGCGGCCCTCACCTTCTTTACGTGCCGGAACGGGCCTTCTCGCCAGCGCGGTTCGTCGAGGAGGTGCGCTCCGTTGTCGATCGCCATGGCCGATGCATCGTTGCCATGTCCGAGGGCGTCACCGCCGAGGACGGCCGCTCCGTCGTTGAGAACCTCGTTGCCCGCGAGCGTCTTGAATTTGACGCGCACGGCAATGTCCGGCTGTCGGGCGGCGATCTCGGCATGGCGGTTGAACAGGCATTGCGGGATGGCTTGCCGGGCGTTCGTGCCAGGGTTGACACATTCGGGTATTTGCCGCGCGGCAATGCCGGGTTGATCAACAAGACAGACGCGCAGGAGGCCTTTGAAGCCGGAGCGTTTGCCGTCGAAGCTGCCGCACAGGGCGGAGGCTCGGTAGCGCTAACGGAGGAAGGCGGCATCACGCGTATACGCCTGGTGCCGCTCGCCAATGTCGCCGGAAAGACGCGTCACCTGCCCTCAAGCTTCCTCTCCCCGGAAGGCACACGTCTTGCCGCCGACGGTAAGGCCTATTTCAACCGATTGCTGCCAAGACGGCTTAAACTTGCAAAGCCGTTTGTGTAGTCGGGCCTGAGGATCGGTTCAGATCCCTTCGCCCTGCACGTTGCTGTCGTCATGTGTCAAGGTTGCGATGAACCGCTTCGTCCGTTCGCGCTGCGGCCGCGTGAAGATATCACGCGACGATCCCTTCTCGACGATCACGCCGCCGTCGAGAACGATCACCTCATTGGCAATCTTCGATGCAAGCCGCAGGTCATGCGTCGCCATCACCATTGTCGTTCCTTCACGCGCGAGTTGCGCCAGCACATCAACAACTTCGCCCGAAAGCTCTGGATCGAGCGCGGACGTGGGCTCGTCACACAAGAGTACCTTTGGCGAAGGCGCGAGCGCCCGCGCAATCGCCACGCGTTGCTGTTGACCTCCCGACAGGGTTGAGGGCCACACGTTCGCCTTGTGGGCAAGGCCTACCTTTTCGAGGAGCATCATCGCCCGCTCCCGCGCACGCTCCCTTGGCCATTTCAGGACTGTTGTGAGGCCCTCCGTAACGTTCTCGATCACGTTGCGATGCGGGAAAAGCTGAAAGTTCTGAAACACCATGCCGGTATGTCGTCGCACCCGGTGGATGTCCTTGGCGCCGACGCGGGCGGAAGGTCGAAACTCCAGGCTGTCGCCGGCAACGTCTAGTGAGCCCGCGGTCGGAATTTCCAGCAGATTGATGCAGCGCAGGAGTGTGCTCTTGCCTCCGCCGGAAGGACCGACGAGCGCCATCACCGCGCCTTCCGCGACGCTGAGTGAGACGTCGTTCAGAACGGCCAGGTCGCCGAAGCGTTTCACGATGTTCTTGAGTTCGACCATTGTCATGAGCGTGCCTCCAGGAAACCACCGTAGCGATTGAGGCGGTTCTCCAAGCGCGCCTGCAGGGACGACAGAACTGAACTCATCACGAGGTAGATCAACGCCGCTTCAACATAGAGGATCAACGGTTCATACGTTGTAGCAACAATGCGCTGCGCCGCTTGAAACAGTTCCGGCACGGTTATGGCCGCGGCAAGCGAGGTATCCTTGACCAGCGAGATGAAGGTATTTGACAGCGGCGGAACAGCGACGCGGGCGGCTTGCGGTAGGATGGTGCGGCGCATCGCCTGCCCCCAGCTCATACCGATCGAATAAGCCGCCTCCCATTGCCCCTTGGGCACCGACGAAATGACCGCGCGCAGGATCTCCGACGTATAGGCGCCGATGTTGAGTGTGAAGCCGATCAGCGCGGCGGTGAATGCGTCAAGGACGATCCCGACACTCGGCAGGCCGTAGAAGATCAGGAAAAGCTGGACGAGGAGTGGCGTGCCGCGAATGATCCACACATAGAACTTGACAATCGCCGCAAATGGCGCCGGCGCAAACAACCTGACGAGCGCCGCGATAAGGCCCACGGTCAGGCCGAGGACGAAGGATAGCAGCGTCAGGGGAATGGTGAAAATCAATCCTGCCCAAAGGAGGGAGGGCAGTGATTCGAGCATCAGTGTCAGCCAATGGGTCAAAACCGGTTCTCCCTAGTGGTTCGATTCCAACATTCGCATCCGGGTTGATACGAGCCATGCAGGCGAATGTTGGAATCAAGGAACCACTAGCAACTCTACTCGCTCTAGTGGAGCTTTGAATTTGACATTCGAAACGAGCCTGATGTCGAGACGAAACTCGAATGTCAAATTCGCTCCATTGGTGAGCCCGTACTTTGCATATAAAAGGCAGGGTCAAATACCCTGCCCTCTTAGAGCGCAAATCGCGCCGGTCGTAAACGGGTGTTACTTGGAGACGTCCTCACCGAAATACTTGTCTGCAATCGACTTGTAGGTGCCGTCCGCCTTGATCGTCTCGAGCGCCTTGTTGATTTCGGCCAGGAGATCGGGCTCATTCTTGCGAATAATGATGCCGGAGAAGTCGGCGTTCTCCTGTTGCGCAGCAATCTTCACGTTGGCGTCGGGCTTGTGCTTCTTGAAGTCGAGGAATGACAGACTGTCGTTGATCGTTGCGTCCGCACGGCCATTGAGCACGAGTTGGATCGACTGGTCGAAACCATCGGTTCCAACGAGTTCAGCGCCGGCTTCCTGCGCGATCTTGCCGAAATTGCTGGAAAGGGACTGCGCCGATTTCTTGCCCTTCAGATCGGCGAAAGACTTGATCTCGGCATTGTCACCCTTGACGATGAGAACCGCCTTGGAGGCGATATAGGGCTCGGAGAAATCATATTTCTGTTTGCGCGCCTCGGTGATGCCGACCTGGTTGATGACGGTATCGTAGCGGTTGGCATCAAGACCAGCGATCAGCCCGTCCCACTTGCCCTCTAGAAACTCTGGCTTCACGCCGAGATTCTTGGCAATCGCTTCGCCAATCTCAACGTCGAAACCAACGAGCTTGCCGGATGCGTCATGGTACGTGAACGGCGCATAGGTGCCTTCCGTGCCGATCTTCAAGACGCCCGCTGCCTTGATCTTTTCGAGATTCGATTCCGCATGAGCCTGCGCGGGCACGATTGCGAGAGCGCCGATGACGAGGAGTGATTTCAACCAGTTCATTTGTTTCCATCCATTATTATAGCCTTTCGGCGAATGATCGGAAAATGTCACTTTGCTCGGCCGCTGCATAGGCATCCGCCGCCAGCAAAATTTGTCAAACGGCGAAATCTATACCAGCAATCGCGCAAACAGAGAAATATTATTCCGCCCGTTTTAGCTGTCGGACGGACATGCGCGCTAACTCAATCGCATACCGGTCTTGGCATGGAAGACGTGGACATTTTCCGGCTTGACGCCGAGCCCGATCGCGTCCCCGGGAGCGCGGTCTGTCCGGCCCATGGCGAAGATGCAGACCTGTTGATCAGCCATCCTTGTGTAGAACTGCGTGGAAAGACCCAACGGCTCGATGACCTCGATCCTCGCCTTCAAGGTATCCGCACCGCCGATTTCGAGGTTCTCCGGCCGTATGCCCACCACTATCCGGTCACCGTCGCCAAGCTTGATCGCCTGCCGCAGCGGCACCATCTGGCCGTCAGCGAGCTCTGCGGTAGTTTTCCCGTCCTGGTGGGTAACCACGGCAGGCAAAAAGTTCATGCCGGGTGAGCCGATGAACCCTGCAACGAACAGGTTCGCCGGATGGTCGTAGAGTTCGAGCGGCGTGCCAACCTGCTGGATCACCCCGTCGTGCATGACCACGATGCGGTCGGCCATCGTCATTGCCTCCACCTGATCGTGCGTGACATAGACTGACGTCGTCTTCAGCTGCTGGTGCAGTGCCTTGATTTCGGTGCGCATGTGGACGCGCAACTTTGCGTCGAGATTCGACAGCGGCTCGTCGAAAAGAAAGACTTTCGGATCGCGTACGATGGCCCGGCCCATTGCGACGCGCTGCCGCTGGCCGCCAGAAAGCTGGCGTGGAAGCCGTTCAAGAAAAACGTCCAGTCCCAGCCGCTTGGCGGCGCTACCGACCCTGTTCATGACGAGATCCTTGGCCGTCTTGCGCAGCAAAAGGCTGAAGCCCATGTTCGACGCCACATCCATGTGCGGATAGAGTGCATAGGACTGGAAGACCATGGCAATGTCGCGATCCTTGGGGGCGACATCATTGACGATCCGGTCGCCGATCTTGATCTCGCCTGCGGAAATCTCCTCGAGGCCGGCGATCATGCGCAAGAGCGTGGACTTGCCGCAGCCGGATGGACCAACGAGGACAACGAACTCGCCGTCGGCAATGGAAAGGTCAACGGCCGACAGCACGTTCATGGCGCCGTAGTTTTTCTGGACATTGGAGATGGTGACAGAAGCCATGGGTTTTATCCTTGATTAGCCCTTCACTGCGCCAGCCGTCAGGCCGGTGACGAGGTAGCGTTGCAGGAAGGCGAAGAACAGGCAGGCCGGAATGAGAGCGAGGACCGAGGCCGCCATCATCTGTCCCCAGTCCACGGCAAATTTGCCGATGAAGGTCAGGAGCCCGACCGCAAACGTCTTCTGGCTGTCGCTGCTGATCAGCATCAGTGCGAAGAGCAGCTCGCTCCATGCGGCCGTGAAGACGAAGCCGAGGGTCGCGCCCATTCCTGGCAGCGTCAGCGGAATGATGACCTTGCGCAGCGCCTGGGAACGGCTGCAGCCATCGATCATTGCAGCTTCCTCGAGGTCCTTCGGAATACCGTCGAAGAACGACTGCATCAAGAAAGTGGCGAAGGCGATGTTGAAGGCGGTGTAGATGATAATGAGGCCGGTGAGACTATTGGTAAGTCCGAGCTGACCCATGATGCGATAGATCGGCGGGATGACCATGACCAGTGGAAATGTCTGGGTCAAGAGCAGCGTCACGGCGACCGTCGTCTTGCCGTAAAACGAGAAACGCGACATGGCATAACCCGCGGCCGAGGCAATGACTGTCACCAGAAACGCGGTGATCACCGAAACGATCACGCTGTTGAGGAAGTAGCGCGGAAAATCGGTAGCGCGCAGCACCGTGACATAGTTCTCCCACGTCGACGTTGACGGCCACATGGTGATGCCTTCCGAATAAAGCAGGGATTGTGGCGTCACCGATATCTTCAGCGTCCAGAAGATTGGAAACAGGGCAAAAATGACATAGGTCCCGACAGCGGCGTAGAGACCTACTGCACCGAAAATCCGGGCGTTGCGTGAGCGTCCGGCGATCATCAGGAATACCTCACGAGTGCTTTGCGGATGCGGATGAGAACGACGGCATAGAGGATGAGCAGCGCCAGCAAAAGCACGGCCACTGCCGATGCGTAACCCTTGTCGAGCGTCTTGAACGCGCTGACATAGATATAGGTCGCGACGGTGTTGGTTGAGCCGGCCGGACCACCCTCGGTCATGACGTAGATGAGGTCGGCGAATGTGGCTATCCAGATGGTACGCAGCATAACCGTGATGGCGATCGTTGGCGCCAGGAACGGCAATGTGACCTTGGTGAAGCGTTGCCAAGGATTGGCACCATCGATGGCGGCCGCCTCGTGCAGTTCTGATGGAATGGACTTCAGCGCCGCCAGGAGCGTGATTGCGAAAAAGGGTATGCCGAACCAGACATTGGCGATGATCGGCCCCCACATCGCGGTCGCCGGATCGGAGAGAATGTTCGTAGGCTCGGCCCTGAGGCCGAGAGCATAGAGCCAGTGCGGCAGAGGCCCTACGATTGGATTGAAAAGCCAGGCCCAGGTGAGGCCCGAAAGAAACGAGGGAACGGCCCACGGCAAAAAGACGATGGCCTGAACGAACTTCTTTCCGGCGAAATCGCGATCAAGGAGCAGCGCAAGGCCGAGACCGAGGAAGAATTGCAGGAAAAGGCTCGCGACCGTCCACCACAGCGTGTTGATCAGTGCTTCGCCCAGCACCTTGTCGTGCAGCATCGCTTGATATTGCGCAAGACCCACGAATTCTGACTTGAAGGCCGAAAATTTGCGGAAGGAATAGCTGATGCCGAAGATCAGCGGGACGACCAGCACCACAAGCAAGAGGACGAGCGCCGGACTCATGTAGGCCCATGGCTCGAAGCCGTCGCCAAATCGGCGTTTCTCGCCGACCTTTCCGCCCTTCTGCGGCAAGCCCGCCGCCGTCGATTGCATCACCATACCGATCGAACCCCTCATCTCGATGTCGTTCGAATTGGCCGCCTTGTTTCCGGCTTCGCTCATTCGAAGAAATGCTCCGGCACTGGCGCACCGGAGCACTGTTTCAAGTTCCGTTATTTCTTGTTCTTGGCCATCCAGGCCTGCTGCTGTTCCGTCAGGAACGCGGCCCATTCGTCGGCGACCTGCTTTGCCGTCTTTTGGCCAAGCAGAACTTCCTGGAAATTCTTGACTGAAACCGAGTCATAGAAGTTGCCGAGGTTTTCGAGATGCGTTGGCGGTGTGACGAACTCGAAGGTCTTTGGATCGCTCAACTCCTGGAACCAACCCTTGAAGCTGTCCGAACCGAAATAGGGATCCTTGTCCGCTCCGTTGTGGATTGGCAAGACACCGACATTCTTGGCGAACTCCATATTGTCTTCCGGCGAAAGCAAGGTCCCCATCAGCTTCCAGGCGTCGTCCTTGACCTTGGAGTTGGCGAACATGGCCCAGCCAGCATATCCGAGGGTTGGATAGGACTTGCCATTTGGCCCTGTCGGAAGTGGAGCGACGCCGAAATCCTCGGGCTTCATCTTCTCGGCGATACCGATCAAAGCGTCCGGATCCTGGTCGAGCATAGCGCAGGTGCCGGAATAAAAGCCGGTAACCACCTCGTTGAAGCCCCAGCTGACACTGTCCTTCGGTGCGTAGCCGTTCTTGTAGATATCGGCCAGCATTTCAAGACCCTTGACGGCGCCCGGCTCGTTGAGCGTCGCCGTGCCATCTTCGTTGAAATAGCCGCCCTTGCCGTTGGCGATGTTCATGAACATCTGGACGCCATTGAAGCCACCGGGCCCGCCGCGCAGGCAGTAGCCGTACTTGCCCTGGATCGCCGAGATCTTCTTGTTGGCTTCCATGAATTCATCGAGCGTCTTCGGCGCTTCCTTGAGGCCTGCCTGCTCGAACAGCTTCTTGTTCCAGAACATGGCGCGGACGTAATAGCCGTAGGGGATCATGTACTGCTTGTTGTCGACAACGGAGCCAAACTGCTTGGCGCGATCACCAAGCGTTGCCGCATCCTTCCAGTTGGCCATGTAAGGACCAAGATCCTCGAGTTGTCCGTTGTTGGCATATAGCCCCATCCAGCGCTCCGGCATCTCAACAATATCGGGCGTGTCGCCTGCCTGAACCATAGTCAGGAATTTCTCAAACGCCTGGCCCCATGGCAGCGAAACGAGTTCGACCTTCACGCCGGGATTTGCCTGCTCGAAGCCCGCAATCTGCTTCTTGAGAAGTTCGGTGCGCGGCGGGCTCGAAATCACCTCCACCATCTTGATCGTCGTATCGGCGAAAGCAGCCGAAACCGTCATCGACAGGGCCGCGATGGCGCCCGCCAAAAATATTCCCATTCGCTTTTGCATTATTGTCTAGCTCCCATTTTAGATCGTTCAGAAGTTCAGCGTTTTGCTTTTGTCAGTGCGTTGGTGAGGTCCGCCCAAAGCTCCTCAACACTTTCGAGTCCCACGTGCAGGCGGATGGTTCTCGGGCTCACGCCAAAGCGCCCGATCGAATTGGCGTCCGGTGTCTGCTGTAGCGAGGCCAGCGCAGGGACGACGAGGCTTTCGTGACCACCCCAGCTGACGCCGATGCGGAACAGCTTGAGTGCATCGACGAAGGTGGGCACGTCGATGTCTTCGGTCACCTCGAAGGAAAACAGTCCCGAATAGCCGGACAAGGTCGCCTTGCCCGGATGATTTGAATAGGCAGGGTGCATAATGCGCTCGACATTTTCGTGCGCCTTCAGCCGCTCGGCAATCGCGAGTCCGCTCTTCATATGGTGCGGCAGGCGCAACGTCAGCGTACGCAGACCGCGCAGCAGCAGCCACGCCTCGAACGGAGAAAGCTTGGCGCCGAGGTACGAATATGTGCGACCATTGATGCGTTCGATCATTTCGCGCGAGCCCGCAACCACGCCAGCAACCGTATCGCTGTGACCGCCAAGATATTTCGACGCCGAATGCATCACAAGATCAATGCCATGGCTGATCGGCTTCTGGAACAGCGGCGTCGCCCAGGAATTGTCGATCGTGGTTACGATACCATGCTGCTTGGCCAGCCGAGCATAGTGGGCAATGTCCTGCAGTTCGAACATCATCGAGCTCGGGCTCTCGAGATAGAGCAGCTTAGCGCCCGGCAAGGCCGTAGCCACTGCGTCGGGATCGGACCCATCGACATAGTCCACCTTAATGCCGAGATGCGGCAGCAACCGCTCGAACAGGCGGTAGGCATCGCCATAGCAATTGCGCACAGCGACGATACGCTCTCCTGCCCCGACGAATGCAAGCACCATTGCACTGATAGCACCCATACCGCTCGAGAAGGCGCGCGCCGCCTCCGCGCCTTCGAGCGCAGCGATCTTGCTTTCAAATTCCATCACGGTCGGATTGTCGCCGCGCGAATACATCGGCTGACGCTTGCGGCCGGCAAAAGCGTCGGCCATCGCCGCATAGTTCTCGAAGGTAAACAGCGACGTCTGGTAGATCGGCGGAACAACCGAGCCGCCAGGAAAGGGCTCGTCGTGGGCAAGGAGCGTCGCCGCTTGCGCCATCATCTCCTGATCATGAAAATATGGATTGTCGCTCATTCTTTACTCTTCTTGGTCTGCTTTTTAAGGTTTGCGTTGCCGCGCTTGAGGTCATCCTCGACGGTCGCAATCAGTTTCAGCGCCTCGGCGCGCGCGCCCAAGGGATCGCGCTCGGCGATCGCGTTGAACAAGGTGCGATGGTAGGGGAAGCTGGCATGGCCGAAATCGCGCACACCGAGGGGGTGCTCCCAGAACCGGTGAAACATTTCGTACATCGCGGCGATGATCTGCTCGAACAAGGGATTACCGGAGGTACGGAACACGGCAAGATGGAAATCCCAGTCCTCATCCGCCGACATGCCGCTGCGTTCGTGGAAGACTTCCTCCATCCGAATCAGCTTCTGCTCGATAAACGCGATGTCCGCGTCGCTTGCGCGTTCGGCGCAAAGAACGGCTGCTTCCGCCTCGAGCCCGCGGCGTATCTCCAGCGTGTGCATGAGGCTGTTGAAATCGTTGCCGGACGGCAGGGTCAGCGGCAGGTGCAGCATGTTGCGGGTGACTGCCGCCTTAAGGTATGTGCCACTCCCCTGGCGTCGCTCAACGAGACCAAGTTCTTGCCACCGCGTCAGCGCCTCGCGCACCGTTGTCCGGCTGACCTTGAAGTGTTCGGCAAGGACGCGTTCCGTCGGTAACCGGTCGCCCGGCTTCAGTCCGGCACCCGTCACGAAATCCGCCAGCGCGTTCAGCACCGCGTCGTCGCGCGATGACGTGTGCACTGGAGCTAAGATCGGACTGACCACCGGAGGCATCACCTAAATTGGTTGGACCATTGTGCCAATTCAGCATGAAACCAGACGCGAGTCAAACCTTGTTTTGCCGCTCTTCGCCATTCCGCGCTCCTTCCTTCGGGAAAGAAAGGGCCAACTTTTTGAAGGATCAGAACGGCATATCCACCCGCGGCCAGATATCGCGCGCAAGCTTGCGATAGTTGGTCTTCCTGGGGTTCGATGGATAGGGCGCACCCGCGTCGATATAGATGATCTCTGCCGCAACCGGTTCGAATCCGGCGTGAAAGTGATTGGTGGACTTGACGAGCAATATGTCCTTCGTCAGCGGGTCGATGCCGAGATTGGAAAAGATGTCCGGCTCGAACGTCTGCGTCCGGTTGGTATTGAGAATGACCTCGATGTCGGTAGCGTCGATGCGAACGACCGCCGCCGGGCCGAGGGTAACGCGGCTCTGACCGAAGCTTTGCCAACCCTCATCAACGGCCTTGAGTACCGTCACACGCGCGTCGATCGGCGGGCCACCATCGGGGCCGGCCTTGCCGCCGAAACGCAACTCGATCTTTGCGCCCTCCCCCGCCGCGAGGCAGAAGGTGACCGCGATGGGGTCCCAGATGGTGGCGACCGCTACGTTGTCGATGCCGCGATCAATGATGCGTCGCAGGATCAGCGTTCCGTCGCCGGCAACGCCGCCGCCCGGATTGTCCCAGACGTCGGCGACGACGACAGGCTTGCCCGATTTTCTGGCGGCAACGGCAAGGGCCGCGTCAAGACCCGCGTCGGTGTCGAGCATCGGCATTGCCGTCGTGCCGCGCAGCGCGAAAAGTTCCATGCCAAGTTTTTCCGCAAGCGCCGCACCTTTGGCAGGATCATTGTCCGTCACCACCATCACCTGTGTGCCAAGTTCCGGAACGTCGCCCGCCATGAAACCATGAATGAGCGAAACCGAGAGAACGCCGTCTTTGCCCTGCAGCGCTTTCATGCGGTCGACATAGGAGCGCATCGGCTCCCGGCTCGTGGGATAGACGCCGATCATGCGGCAGTCGAACGTCGAGATCACCGGCTTGATCTCGCCCTTGAGCGACGACAAGGCAAGGTCGACCACGTGCTCACCCCGCTCATAAAAATCCGTGTGCGGAAATTCAAGAAATGCCGCAAGGATATCGGCGCTGCGCACCCGCTTGGCCGTGAGATGGCTATGCGGGTCAAGCTCGCAAGCGACCAGCACATCGG
>NZ_JBBNAM010000353.1:0-4154 GCF_037994425.1 Phyllobacterium sp. | reverse complement strand
ATGTCTTCCGCCTTGACGATATGGCGGTGCATCGGCGACAGCTGCTTGTCGCGCGAGATCATGATCTTTTCCGCATAAAGCATGCCGCCGCCCCTTTTCAGGTCTTCCTGATTGCCGTTGCGGGTGGTGAACAGGAAGAGGCCAAGTTCGTCAAACTTGCCCTGGCCATAGTCGGTAATGTCCCAGCCAAGCCGCGCCTTCAAAATGGCTTGCGAATCCGTGGCTGTGCGGGCTTTCAATTCTTCCGGTGACCAATAGGCAAAGGGGGGCATGACATAGCCGAAGGAACGGATGAACTTGTCACTCTCGCGGATGATCTCATTGACCTCGGAACGCTTCATTTTCAAATTTTTCCTTCATCTCAATTAGGCGACCAGCTCCGCCGGGGGTGTCTTTGCGCCGGTCATGAAAGCGACGGCGTCGGACATCGTATAGTCCTTCGGATTGATGACGCAAAGACGTTTTCCGAGACGATGGATATGAATTCGATCCGCAACCTCGAAGACGTGCGGCATGTTGTGCGAAATCAAAACGATCGGCAGTCCGCGTCTCTTCACGTCCTGGATCAGTTCAAGCACGCGCCGCGATTCCTTGACGCCGAGCGCAGCCGTCGGTTCGTCCATGATCACGACCTTGGAGCCGAACGCGGCGGCGCGGGCAACGGCCACGCCCTGGCGCTGGCCGCCCGAAAGTGTCTCCACCGCCTGGCCGATGTTCTGGATGGTCATCAGGCCAAGCTCTGTCAGCTTGTCGCGGGCCCGCTTTTCCATGGCCTTGCGGTCAAGCATCCGGAACCAGCTGCCCATGACGCCCGGCTTGCGGATCTCGCGCCCCAGAAACATGTTGTCGGCGATCGAAAGCGCCGGCGAAAGGGCAAGGTTCTGATAGACCGTCTCGATGCCGGCGTCGCGTGCCTCCATGGGCGAACGGAAGTGAATTGTCTTGCCATCGAGCTTGATCTCGCCGTCGTCCGGATGGATCGCGCCGGAAATGGCCTTGATGAGCGAGGATTTTCCCGCGCCGTTATCGCCGATCACCGCAAGCACCTCGCCATTGTAAAGGTCAAAATCAGCATAATCGAGGGCGGTAACGCGGCCATAGCGCTTGACCAGTCCGCGGGCGGTAAGAAGGGGTTCGCTTTGCATCAGCCTGCTACCTTTCTGATCCACTGATCGATTGCGACGGCGAGGATGATCAGGACGCCAATGATGAGGTAGGTCCATTGCACGTCGGTGCCGTACATGCGCATGCCGAAAGAGAACACACCAACAATGAGTGCGCCGAAGAGCATGCCGAGGATGGAGCCGCGGCCACCGAACAGCGACATACCGCCGATCACCACAGCCGTGATCGACTCAATATTGGCAAACTGGCCGATCTGCGGTGAAACCGAACCATTGCGTCCAATCGATGCCCAGCCGGCCAGCGCACAGATGAGACCGGCAAGGACATAGACGGTGATCAAGACGCGCTTGGTCCTGACGCCGGAAAGCTTGGCTGCCTCCGGATCGTCGCCTATGGCATAGACATGCCGGCCCCAGGCGGTGTGGTTGAGCACATACCAGAGAATGGCGATGAGGATCAGCATGGCGAAAACGCCATAGGTGAAGGTGGCCCCGCCAATGTTGATCTTCTCGCCGAAGAACTGCAGCAAGGGTGCGTTCGCCTCGATATCCTGGGCCCGGATCGTCTCGTTGGCCGAGTAGATGTAGGTCGTGGCAAGGAAGATCTGCCAGGTGCCGAGGGTGACGATGAAGGGCGGAAGCTTGATCGAGGCGATGAGAACGCCATTGATGAAGCCGCACAAGGCACCGAGCGCAATGCCGCAAAGGATCGAGATTTCGACCGGCATGCCGTAGCGAAAGGTAAACTGGCCCATGACCACCGATGTCAGCACCATGATGGCGCCGACCGAAAGGTCGATGCCGGCAGTAAGGACCACCAGTGTCTGCGCGGCGCCGACAATGCCGACGATGGCCACCTGTTGCAGGATGAGCGAGAGCGCAAATGGCGTAAAGAACCGCGCTCCGACGATGATGGCGAAGATCACCAGCGAAAGCACGAGAACGATCAGGGGCACGGAGGCCGGGCTCGAATGCAGGAAATGGCGGATCTTCTCGAGCGGGCTTCGCTCATGCGAGTCGAAACTGGCGACCGCTGTCGCACTTTGCGTGAGAACGCGTTCGAACTCCTGCCCGGGCTGAGATTTGGTGTTGGTCTCCGTCATGGATGGGCCCTCCCCTAAACCGCTGAAGTCGCAGAGAGAACGTTACACCGTCCTCTCTGCAGCTGCTTGCTTTTTTGTTGTTTCAAACCGGGATCAGCCCCAGCACTTGGCCGTACCGGTCTTCACGTCAATGGATTCGAGACCCTTGACCGGCTTGTCGGTGATGAGGGCGACACCGGTGTCGAAGAAGGATTTGCCTTCGGTCGGTTTCGGCTTTTCGCCGGTGTCGGCGAACTTCTTGATCGCCTCGATGCCGAGCGAGGCCATCAACAACGGATATTGCTGCGATGTCGCGCCGATGACGCCGGCCTCGACGTTCTTGACGCCCGGGCAGCCGCCGTCAACGGAAACGATGAGGACATCCTTTTCCTTGCCGACAGCTTTCAGAGCCTCATAGGCGCCGGCAGCGGCCGGTTCATTGATCGTGTGCACGACACTGATGCTCGGATCTTTCTGCAGAAGGCTTTCCATGGCCTTGCGCCCGCCTTCTTCGTTGCCGTTCGTCACGTCGTGGCCGACAATGCGTGGGTCCTTCTCATCGCCAATCTTGTTGATGTCGACAACGTCGATGCCAAAGCCCTTCATGAAGCCCTGGTCGCGCAAGACGTCGACGGTGGGTTGCGATGGTGCCAGGTCAAGGAAGGCGATTTTGGCGTCCTTGGCCTTGTCGCCGAGCGTGCCGGCGGCCCATTTGCCGATGAGTTCGCCGGCCAGGAGATTGTCGGTCGCAAAGGTTGCATCGGCCGCATCGGCAGGATCAAGCGGGGTATCGAGGGCAATCACAAGTATGCCGGCATCGCGCGCCTGCTTGACGGAGGAAACGATGCCGGCCGTGTCGGATGCCGTCAGGAGGATGCCCTTGGCGCCATCGGCGATGCAGGTCTCGATGGCAGCCACCTGGCTTTCGCTGTCGCCGTCGATCTTGCCGGCATAGGTCTTAAGGTCAACGCCGAGCTCCTTTGCCTTTGCGACCGCGCCTTCCTTCATCTTGACGAAGAACGGATTGGTATCCGTCTTTGTAATAAGGCACGCACCGACACCGGCTGCTTGTGCCGGAGCCGCAAAGGCGGCGATCGCCACGGCGGCGGCACCCAAGATGGTTGACTTCAGATAAATGCTTTTGCGCATGTCACTTCCTCCCAAAAAATCGCGCCAGTCCGCGATGGGCCGGCGCCCTGCCGGTCCCTTGTTCAACTTCAAACATCTCGGACAGTTATCCTCCCGGCCAAGTGTTGCACGCTAGCAAATACCACTCGCCGCACCCTGTCAACATTAATAAATCACTCTGATTTAATATTGACACCCTTGATCGTTGCCGCCATTGTCTGCACACATCGGGAGGAGTCCCATTTGGGCATTCGAGTTACCGAGCGGCCGGGTATGGGAGGAACCAGACCACCGCTCCACCACGGCACAAATCAAAGCGGCATGCGCGAGCACAATGAGCGCGTTGTGCTGTCCTTGCTGCGCCAGCACGGCAGCCTCGCCAAGACCGCCATCGCCCGGTTGACCGGCCTTTCTGCCCAGACGAGTTCGATCATCATGCGCATGCTGGAGAAAGACGAGCTTTTGACGCGCGAAGAACCGTTGCGCGGGCGCATCGGCCAGCCGCTTATCCCGATGTCCCTCAATCCGGAGGGCGCCTTTTTCTTCGGATTGAAGATCGGTCGGCGCAGCGCGCATCTGGTCCTTATCGATTTTGTCGGCAACATCCGCTCCTTGCTTCGCGTCCCATATGACTATCCGGCTCCAGAACCGATCTTCGCGTTTGCCGCCGCGGCGATCAAAGAGACGACAAAGGGATTGACCCGCAAGCAGCGCGAGCGCATTGCCGGCATTGGCATTGCTGCGCCGTTCGAACTGTGGAAATGGGCCGATACGCTCGGCGGCCCGCAAGACGTCATGGATGAGTGGCGAGATTGCGATG
>NZ_JBBNAM010000352.1:0-4703 GCF_037994425.1 Phyllobacterium sp. | reverse complement strand
CGACCGCCGCGGTCAATGCTTCCAGGCTATCAAAATGAGTGTAGAACGTTCCCTTCGCGACGCCAGCCTCCTGAACCACGTCATCGACCGTGACGGATTCCACGGCCCGTCCGGCAAACAGCGAATTGGCAGCTTCAACAAGCTGCGCACGGGTCTTCACGCGCTTTTCGCGTCCAATTTCGGCTCGGCGGATCAGGTTAACGTTTGCCATGCGTGATTCCTCAAATTCTATTCACAAATAAGTCATATTGACCTAAAAGTCCAGTCCGAAGCCTGAGAGACTTGCATATCCATTCTTTTGCATAGCACCCATGCGCATATTTCATATTGACTAGAAGTTCGAAATGACTTAATAGTCACCGAAATGATGAGCCGCCAACGGCAAGCGCGGATTCCTCACCACCATAAAACTCGAACCCTCTCGCGGAGGCTGAGCAGCATATCTGACTCATACCTCTTTGGTTGCAACCCGTAATGGAGCAAAAAATGCAGCCTGTACGTCTTATTGGAATCGGTCTCGCCTGCGTCCAACTCGCCGCCTGCGAAGACAAAGCAGAAGTCGCACGGCCGCCGCAGCATGTTCGCGCCATTCACGCCTCGCTCGCCGAATATCAGCCGCGAGCGGAAATCACCGGAGAGGTGCAAGCGCGGATCCAGTCTAACCTGTCGTTTCGGGTAAGCGGCAGGGTGATTGAGCGCTTTGTCGACGTCAGTTCGCCCGTGCACGCCGGCGACATTCTCGCCCGCCTTGATGACAGCGAACAGCGTGCCGATGTGGAAGTCGCCCGGGCGGGGCTGCAGTCGGCACAGGCGATCGCCAGACAGAAGACGCTGACGTTCGAGCGGTATGAGGCGCTGCTGCGCTCGCGGTCCATCTCGCAGGCCACCTTTGATGAAGCGGACAAGGATTTGCGCACGGCGAAAGCCTCACTGGAGGCTGCCGAAGTGGCGCTGGGGACGGCGGAGGACGCTCTTTCCTACACCAAGCTGAAAGCCGACGCCGACGGGATCATAACCGCCCGGGACATCGAGGCGGGCCGGGTCGTGTCGGCGGCACAGCCCGCCTTCACACTCGCCCATAACGGTCCCCGCGACGCCGTTTTCAATGTCTTCGAGGCCTTTTTCCTCGAAGGTCAGCCGTTACCCGGTGTTGATGTTGCGCCGGTGGCGGATCGCACGCCCGAAACGCGGGCGACGGTCAGGGAGGTCTCTCCCTTCATCGACACGAGAACCGGAACCATCCGTATCAAGGTGGCACTCCCCGATGTTGCGCAATGGACGCTCGGCACGCCTGTAGTCGGTAAATTTCGCTCCCCGCAGCGCCAGGGGATCGTTTTGCCTGCGAGCGCTATTGCCTCCGCCAAAGGCGAGCCCGCCGTGTGGCTTGTCGCTCCAGGCAGCAGTTCTGTCTCACTCCGGAAGATTGCAGTCGCAAGATATCGCGACCGCGACGTGATCGCGTCTGGCGGTATCGCCCCGCAGGACCTGATCGTCACCGAGGGAGGAAAGTTTCTCAAGGAAGGTCAAACCGTGGCCTGGGAGGATAAATAAGGTGGCCCATTACCGCTTTCATTATTCGCTTTCAGCCCTTGCCGCAGTCGCACTTCTTGCCGGCTGCGATCAGGACGCCGGCTCTGGCGAGCTGGCCGGGCCGCGCCCCGTCAAGTCCGTAGCCGCCAGTGCCGCGCAGGCACAGACAGTGCGCTTTCCTGGCGTCGTCCAGGCCGGGGTGCAAACCGATCTTGCATTCCGCACGTTGGGGCGCGTCGTATCGCGTAAAGCCGGTGTGGGCGACCTGGTGCGTGCGGGCGACGTCGTGGCCGAGATAGATCCTCTCGCGCTTGAACTCGCCGTCCGCAGCGCCGAAGCCGATCTGCGCAGCGCTGAAGCGCAGCGTGGGAACGCCCTGTTGACGCAGGACCGAAAGCAGAGGCTGGCCGCGACGAGCGCCGCGAGCGCCGCGGATCTGGATCTTGCCGAACAGGAGTTGAAATCGGCGCAGGCGAACGTGGCAAAGGCACATGCCAGCCTCGATAAGGCGCGCGAGCAGCTCGGGTATGCCAAGCTGAAGGCCGAGTTCGATGGTGTTGTCGCGGCGATGTCCGTGGAAGTCGGACAGACGGCCACTGCAGGTCAGCCGGTCCTCACACTCGCCCGCCTTGATCAGCGTGACGTGATCGTCGACGTTCCGGAAGAGTACCTCCGGTCCGTGCGCGTCGGCGACCGGTTCGACATCGCACTTCAGCTCGATGACACGCTGCGGACCTCCGGCATCCTGCGAGAGATCGGCCCGCAGGCCGATGCCGGCACCCGCACCCACAGGCTGAAAATAGCCATCGACAAGGCACCGGACGTTTTCCGTCTTGGATCGGTGGTCAGCGCCACGCCGCCACAGACGCAGCAGGGGCTACCCGTCGGGCTGCCTGCAACGGCGCTCGTCAAGAGCGATGGCACTGACCATGTCTGGGTGGTCGACCCCGCAACCCACACCGTTTCCCTGAGATCCGTGCGGCTCGACATCTCCTCGACCGGTGTCAGCTCCGTCCAGGTCCTTTCCGGTCTCAAGGACGGAGAAGAAGTGGTCGTGGCCGGCGTCAACCAGCTGGCCGAGGGACAGAGCGTGAGAACAGAACAGGAGCAGCGCCCGTGAACAAGCTCAACCTTTCAGACTGGGCGCTCAAGCACCGCTCGCTCGTCTGGTATTTCATGATCATCTTCGCAGTGGCCGGCGCGTATGCCTACATGGCTCTCGGCCGCGAGGAAGACCCGGCCTTCACAATCAAGACGATGGTGATCCAGGCCCAGTGGCCCGGCGCGTCTGCTCAGGAAGTGACGCAGCAGGTCACCGACCGCATCGAAAAGAAGCTGCAGGAACTCGACAATCTCGAGCATACCCGCAGTATCACCTCCGCCGGTCAGACGATCGTCTTCGTCGATCTGCTGCCGAAGACAAACGCGCATGACGTCAAGCCCACGTGGGCGCGGGTGCGCAACCTGATTGACGATATCAGGCACGAGTTCCCCCAAGGGGTGGTGGGTCCGTTCTTCGATGATCAGTTCGGCGACGTTTACGGCAATATCTTTGCCTTTAGCGGCGATGGGCTCAGTCAGCGGGAGTTGCGCGATTTCGCCGAGAACGCCCGAAGCCAGGTCCTCAAACTGCCGGATGTGGGCAAGGTCGACATCGTCGGTGCACAGGACGAGGTCATTTATCTCGAATTCTCAACCCGCAAGATCGCTGCCCTCGGCCTCGACCGCGCCGCGATCATCTCGGCACTGCAGGCGCAAAACGCCGTAACGCAGTCCGGTTTCATTGAGGCGGGCCCGGAGCGCATCGCCTTGCGCGTCGGCGGTCGCTTTCTTTCCGAAGACACCTTGCGCGGCATCAATCTGAGGGTAAACGACCGCTTTTTTGCGCTGACGGACGTCGCCAGCATCAGCCGCGGCTATGTCGATCCGCCAAGCGCGCTCTTCCGCTTCAACGGGAAGCCGGCAATCGGGCTTGCGATTGGCATGAAGACAGGCGGCAACCTTCTGGCTTTCGGCGAAGTCCTGGAAAAGACTATGACCAGGATCGTTCAGGATCTTCCCGTCGGCGTTTCGGTCGAACAGGTCTCCGATCAGCCAGAAGTGGTTCACGAGGCTGTCGGAGGCTTCACAAAAGCCCTGTTCGAGGCGGTCGCCATCGTGCTTGCGATCAGTTTCATCAGTCTCGGGTTCCGTGCCGGGCTTGTCGTGGCGATCGCGATTCCGCTCGTTTTGGCCATCACCTTCATGGTGATGCTCTATTTTGGCATTTCGCTACAGCGGATCTCACTCGGAGCGCTCATCATCGCGCTCGGCCTTCTCGTTGACGACGCCATGATCGCGGTCGAGATGATGGTGGCGCGGCTGGAATTGGGTGACAGCCTCACCAAGGCGGCCACCTACGTCTACACGTCCACAGCCTTCCCGATGCTCACCGGCACGCTCGTGACCGTCGCGGGTTTCATCCCGGTCGCGTTCAACAAGAGCAGCGCCGGCGAGTTCACCTTCACCCTCTTCGTGGTCATCGCCGTATCACTGATCGTATCCTGGATCGTTGCCGTGGTGTTCACGCCCCTCATCGGCGTGACGCTGCTACCCAATTCGATGAAGAAGCATGCAGAACATAAGGGCTGGTCCGCGAAGGCCTTTTCGCACTTGCTGCAATTCTGCCTGCGCTGGCGCTGGATGACGATCATCGCCACGGTTCTCCTCTTCACCGGATCAGTCGTCGGCCTGTCAATGGTGCAGCAGCAGTTCTTTCCGAGCTCCGACCGGCCGGAACTCATCATTGACTGGAATCTACCGCAGAACAGTTCGATTGCCGAAACGAGCCGTCAGATGGGTCAATTCGAGCGTGAGGTGCTGGCCGGCAACCCTGCGGTCGAGCATTGGTCGACCTATGTCGGACGGGGCGCGCCCCGCTTCGTTCTTTCCTTCGACGTCCAGCCGGCCGACGTTGCCTTCGGGCAGACCGTCATCGTCACCAAAGGGCTCGATGTCCGCGACAAGCTGAAGAAGGACGTCGAAACTTACCTTCAGAAGACCTTTCCCGGAACTGACGCCTATGTGAAGCTCCTCGAAATCGGACCCCCGGTCGGCAAGCCGATTCAGTACCGCGTGTCCGGCGAGGATCTTCAGACGGTGCGCGATCTGGCACAAAAACTGGGAACTGTCGT
>NZ_JBBNAM010000351.1:0-12721 GCF_037994425.1 Phyllobacterium sp. | reverse complement strand
TTGAATTCAGTCGCGTAAGATTACTTCTTCACAGCTGCAGCAACTTCTGCCGCGAAGTCGCTTTCTTCCTTTTCAATGCCTTCACCGAGAGCGAAGCGGGCAAAGGCCGTGATCTTGGCCGGTGCGCCGATCGACTTCTCAGCTTCCTTGAGCGCTGCTTCGACAGTCAGGTCCGGATTGATGACGAAAGCCTGCGAGAGAAGGACAACTTCTTCGTAGAACTTGCGCATACGGCCGTCGACCATCTTCTCGATGATATTCTCGGGCTTGCCGGACTGGCGGGCCTGGTCAGCAAAGATCGCCTTTTCGCGCTCTACGGCGGCCGGATCGACTTCCGACGCAGTCAGGGCGAGCGGATTTGTTGCAGCAACATGCATGGCGACCTGGCGGCCGAATGCCTGTGCGGCTTCTGTATTGCCAGCGGTCTCGATTGCGACGAGTACGCCGAGCTTGCCGAGGCCGTCGGAAACGGCGTTGTGAATGTAGGTCGCGACGACGCCCTGGCTGACGCTCAGCGCGGCGGAACGGCGGAACGAAAGGTTCTCACCGATCGTGCCTACGGCGTCCTTGATCGAGTCCACAACCGACTTGCCCGTCGAAGGATAGGTCGCGGCGGCAACGGCGGCGGTCGAACCGTCCGTCGTGAGAGCCACGCTCGCAACGTCGCGAACGATATCCTGGAAAGCGTCGTTGCGGGCAACGAAATCGGTCTCCGAGTTGACTTCAATGACAACGGACTTGGCGCCGTTCGACGCTACGCCGACGAGACCTTCGGCAGCCGTGCGGCCTGCCTTCTTGTCGGCCTTGGAGATACCCTTCTTGCGCAGCCAATCAACAGCGGCTTCCATGTCGCCGTTGGTTTCGGCAAGGGCTGCCTTGCAGTCCATCATGCCGGCGCCTGTGAGGTCGCGGAGTTCTTTTACCTGTGATGCGGAAATGCTCATTAGATCGCCTCTTCTCAAAGCGAAGGCACACTGGCGAACCAGCATGCCAACTTTGCGGCGCGTCATGCGCCAATCGAATCGTTTTTAATCACCCGATAAGACGGGTGTATGAAGCCTCACGCGGAGGCTTCACCTTCCTGTACCGGGGCTTCGAGAGCCGGCTCGGCCGGTGCTTCTTCCTGGGCGCCGAGATCGACACCGAGTGCACCCTGCTGACGGGCGATGCCGTCGAGAGCAGCCTTGGCAATGAGGTCACAGTACAGCGAGATTGCGCGGGACGCATCGTCATTGCCCGGGATCGGGAAATCGATCTGGTCCGGATCGCAGTTCGAATCGATCACTGCAACGACCGGAATGCCAAGACGCTTGGCTTCCTGGATCGCAATGGCTTCCTTGTTGGTATCGATGATGAAGATGAGATCCGGGGTCGAACCCATGTTCTTGATACCGCCGAGGGCGCGGTTGAGCTTCTCGCGCTCGCGATCGAGGTTCAGGCGTTCCTTCTTGGTGAAGCCCTGGGCTTCGCTAGCAAGAAGTTCGTCGAGCTTGCGCAGACGCTGGATCGAGTTGGAGATTGTCTTCCAGTTGGTCATCATGCCGCCGAGCCAGCGAGCGTTGACATAGTACTGAGCCGAACGGGTCGCAGCATCGGCAATGATGTCCGAAGCCTGACGCTTGGTGCCGACGAAGAGAACGCGGCCGCCACGGGCCACGGTGTCGGAAACCTTCTTCAGAGCCGTATGCAGCAGCGGAACGGTCTGGGCCAGGTCAAGAATGTGAATGTTGTTGCGGTCACCATAAATGTACGGTGCCATTTTCGGGTTCCAGCGATGTGTCTGGTGGCCGAAGTGAACGCCAGCTTCGAGGAGCTGACGCATGCTGAAATCAGGCAATGCCATCTCTATTTTCCTTTTCCGGTTTAACCTCCACAGGAAAGAGGCGGGATACCCGCCACCGGAGGCCATATCGGATTTCTCCCGATATCAACCCAAATCCCGTGTGTGGAATGCTGCGGCTGTTAGTCGATAATCGCGACAAACGCAAGTGCGTCGGCAATAAAAGCCGAAACCCCGAGCGACGTTACGATAGCGATCTGGTTATTTCTTGCACTTCGGCATGTCGAAAAGCTGCAGATTGACAAGCTTTCCGGTCATTGAGAAATCGCCATAATCCATTTTCAGATCACGGGTGATGCCGTTTCGGTACATCTTGAAATTGATCCGATAGCTCGGCAGACCCTCGGCTTTCTCGCTCTCATCGAAATAGGCGATCGATACGGGCCAGGTGTTCTCCTTGGCGAGCGGACCCATATGCTTGGTCTCGTCCTCACCATCAGAAAGCGACGACTTCCCGATCACTACGGTCGTTGCCATCACCTTGTTGGCATCCTCGGAACCGTCGAAGAGCTTCGTCTGGTAGAAGACTTCACCGGAAAGTGCCTTTTCGATCAATTCCTGCATGTGACGGGTTGGGAATTGCGACAGTTCCAAATCTTCCTTGAGGGCTTCCGGCTTAGTCAGCGAAATTTCCGTCTTGTCCTTCAGGAGAGCGGCATTGCCGCGCACTTCCTTGGTGAGACTCTGGTCGACAAATGTTTTGTTGACGAAACGGAACTTGCCGCCATCGCCGGACTCATAGGTCGTTGTCTGCTGGTCGGTCACGCGCTGCGGCTGTTCTTCCATGTCGACACGCGTCACGAAGCGGAAATTCGTGGTGTAGCCCTCACAGTCCGAACCGTTGAACTCGTAGACCATGCGGCCGGTCAGGCCGGTTATGCCGCTGCTGTCTTGGGCACTGTCCAGCTTCAGATCATAAATGGCGCGATGGGGGACAAGGGTCGGTGTTCCAGCGGCGAATGCCATGGTTGGGGCGGTCAGACCAAAGGCACCGAGGCTGAAAACGAGGGCGGACAAGACGCGCATAGACAAGATTCTCCATATTAGAACGCGCATATTAAAAAAACTCTTGGCGGAAGCGAGGCAAAAATCGCAACTTCTGTCACATTCGTACGATTCCGAAATATAAGGATAGAGATCTCATGAGCAGCACCATCGAAAATCGCTTGAAAGAACTCGGCGTAGAGTTGCCCCTCGCCGCGGCGCCTGCAGCAAACTATGTGCCGTTTGCCCAGACCGGCAGCTTGTTGCTCACCTCCGGGCAATTGCCGCTCGCACAGGGAAAGCTGATCCATACCGGCCTCCTCGGTGCGGGACTGGCAGTTGCCGAAGGTCAGGAGGCAGCACGGGCTTGCGCTATCAACATTCTCGCGCAGGCGAAGGCGGCGCTCGGCGATCTCGAAAAGATAGCGCGGATCGTCAAGATCACGGTTTTTGTCGCATCCACGCCGGATTTCACAGAGCAGCACCTTGTAGCGAATGGCGCTTCAGATCTCCTCGTCGCCGTCTTGGGCGATGCCGGCCGCCACGCCCGTTCTGCGGTGGGGACCGCTGCCCTGCCCTTGAACGCTCCGGTCGAAGTCGAAGCCATCATCGAGGTCCGCTGACCATGACTTCGGTTGACTGGCTAAGGGAGGTGCCGATCGCGCATCGCGGTTTGCATGACCTCAATCGCACGCGCTGGGAAAATACGCTTTCGGCATTCGAGGCCGCTGCCGGCGCGGGCTACGCCATCGAATGCGACGTGCACCTCTCGGCCGACGGTAAGGCAATCGTCTTTCACGATGGAACACTCGACCGGGTGACCGGGAGGAAAGGCAATATAGGTGAGGTAACGGTCGAAGAGGCAAGGACGCTGCGAGTCGGCGGCACGGACGACCATGTTCCGACTCTTGCAGAGGCGCTCAATCTCATCGGCGGTCGGGTTCCGATCGTCGTCGAACTGAAAGGCATACCAGGCCGCGACGACGGTCTCGTCGCGGCGGTAGCAGATGATCTCGCGAGCTATGCGGGAAAAGCGGCAATCATGTCGTTCGACCATCATCTTATCCGGCTTTTCGGCAAGGATGCACCGGGCGTACCGGCCGGTCTTATCGCCGAGGGTCTCCGTGACGCCGAACTCGAGGCGCATTTCTCGATGCTCGCGTACGGCATCGATTTCGTTTCCTATAATGTGCACCATCTCGATAATCGCTTCGTCAAGTTCGTAAGGGCCAAACTGGGCCTCCCCGTGATTTCATGGACAGCGAGAAGCGTCGCCGACAAGGCAACAAGCGATGCGTGGGTCGATCAGATCACATTTGAAGGCTTCGACCCGCGCGCCGTATAGGAGCAAACCCTCCTCTTGCATCGCCGCACGGAATACCTAGCTTAGGGAAAAGGCAGCTTGGCCGGCGTCCTGCCGGCCCGCGGGCTTTTCGGCAAAGCCAGGACCAACCCAACGATGCACGATTTTCATCGAGGCGATTTCACCCTGCGCGCATGCGAGGATATTGGCGCAGTGACGCGCGAGGAGTGGTCAAGGCTCCGCGGCACGGCTCGGGGTGAGCCCGATTATAATCCATTTCTATCCCACGCCTTTCTATCGTCGCTTGAAGATTCAGGCTGTGTTGAACGGCGCGCAGGTTGGCTACCGCAGTTTCTCCGCCTTGACGATGACAGCGGCAACCTCATCGGCGCCATCCCATGCTACCTGAAAGGCCATAGTCAGGGCGAATATGTATTCGACCATGGCTGGGCCGATGCATTCGAGCGCGCGGGCGGGCGTTACTATCCAAAGCTTCAGGCAAGCGTTCCCTTCACGCCGGTGACTGGCCCTCGCCTTCTCGTCCATCGGGACTGGGACCCCGCCGCTGTGCGAACGGCGCTCGCCAACGGCCTGCGGCAACTCGCCGATCAGATGGGCGTATCGTCGGCACATTCGACATTCGTCAATGACGACGATCTCACTGCCTTCACGGACGCAGGATACCTGCATCGCACCGATCAGCAGTTCCATTTTTTCAACGAGGGTTACGAGAGTTATGATAACTTTCTTGAAACCCTCGCCTCACGCAAGCGCAAGGCGCTGAAGCGCGAACGTCGCGAAGCAGTCGCCGACGACATCATCATCGAACGTCTCACGGGCACTGATATAACTGAGAAGGTCTGGGACGATTTCTTTGCCTTCTACATGGATACGGGCAGCCGCAAATGGGGTCGCCCCTACCTCAACCGCGAGTTTTACGCGTTGATCGGCGAACGCATGCCGGAAGACGTCATGCTGGTGATGGCGCGGCGGGCAGGCAAATACATTGCGGGCGCGATCAATTTCATCGGCTCCGACCGGCTTTTCGGCCGGCACTGGGGCTGCATCGAGGATCACCGCTTCCTGCATTTCGAAGTTTGCTACCATCAAGCTATCGACTTCGCCATCGAGCGAAAGCTCAGCGTCGTCGAGGCCGGAGCGCAGGGCGAACACAAGCTTGCCCGCGGCTATTTACCAGTCACGACTCACTCGGTCCACTATATCGCCCATGACGGGCTGCGGCGTGCGGTCAATGACTTCCTGCGCCACGAGCGGAGCGATGTTGCGCTCGTCGGCGAGGCGCTCAACGAGCATGCACCGTTCAAGAAAGCAGATCGCTGACGGTGCATTTTTGCAACCGTGCTTGACTAGCGCGCTCGCCTTGGCAAACATCGCAGCCGATTTCCCGGTGATACAGGTGCATGATGAACCAGCCCTACGACAACAACAATGTGTTCGCCAAAATCCTGCGCGGTGAGATTCCCGCGCACAAACTGTACGAGGATGCTGACACCTATGCTTTTATGGATGTCATGCCGCAGGGCAAGGGCCATTGCCTCGCCATCACCAAGGCTCCATATCGCAACATGCTTGATGTTGAGCCAGCACATCTGTTTGCGGTCGTCGCTACCACCCAAAAGCTCGCGCGGGCGGTCAAAAAAGCTTTCGATGCCGATGGCGTCACCGTCATGCAGTTTAATGAGCCCGCATCAGGCCAGACGGTATTCCACCTGCATTTCCACGTGATCCCCCGCTTTGAAGGCATCCCCCTGAAAGCACATACGGGCCAGATGGAGGATCAAACTATCCTCGCTGCCAATGCAGAAAAGATCCGGCAGGCGTTGGAGCAAGAAGGTTGATGCGCTGAATATGCAGATCGCCGATAATGAATCAAGATAGGCTTCCGGCGAGCCTAAACGATCTAATTAGCTTCTCGGTACATAATCAGATGCAGACTTTTGGATGATCCCTCCATAATTGGTCGGGCACCAATAGTCCGATGTATATGTGTTTTTTCTGACGCCGCTCCAGCAAGATACATACTTCTGCTTGTGCGGGGTTGCACAAGCATTGGAGTTTCTGGCTTTGCGGGGGCGGGTCACCAATGTTGATCGATGCTGGAGAATTGCCGAGTGGGTGCACTCTGGATGCAGAAATTTGCATCATTGGAGGTGGTGTGGCGGGAATCACACTTGCACTTGAGTTCGAACGCAACGGGATTACCGCTTGCGTTCTCGAGGGTGGCGGGCTTAAGCCAAGCACAAAATCTCAGTCTCTCTATGAAGGTGACAATGCAGGCCTTCCATATGATCTGCAGTCGACCCGAACCCGCCGGCTTGGGGGTAGCTCGAATTGTTGGGGCGGCTGGATACGTCCATTCATAGGTCTAGATTTTGAACATCGTGACTGGGTCCCAAACAGTGGTTGGCCATTTGGCCTTTCCGAGGTCGAGCCCTATTACCGCCGCGCGAGCGACCTTGTTCAGGTCAATCATCATGGGTTTGAGCCGGAGTTCTGGCACGATCGCCTTGGCAAGCAGGTTGGCCTTCTTGACCTCGATGGATCGTCGTTTGAAACGATCGTCAGCAAGTTCAGTCCGCCGACGCGGTTTGGGCGCGATTATCATACCGAACTCGCATCGGCCAAAGGTGCGCGTGTGATCCTCAATGCCAGTGTCGTGCAGCTCGACACGTGCAGCAATGCGACGACAGTCCAGCGTGTTCAGGTCTTGTCGGCTTCGCGCCAACGATTCTTCGTGCGCGCAAACCATACCATCCTTGCAGCGGGCGGCATCGAGAACGCGCGACTCATGCTTCTGTCGCACGACGTGGATCCGCGCGGACTCGGCAACCAGAATGACCTCGTTGGTCGCTATTTCATGGAGCATCCGCGTATCCGCCATGGCCAATTGACCCCCGCGGGTGATGCCGACAAGTTCCGCTTTTATGACGCCCGCTACACCTATCACAATCCGCGGCTCTCGGTGGAAGGCACCAGCGCCAGCGCGCATCTCGCCTTGTCCGAGCAGCGTCAGCGCCGTGAAGGTCTACTGCAGTGCCGGACATATTTCCGCGCGTGCCGCGCGGGCGAAGACAGCGAACTCACCGAGAAGTTTCACGAACTCTACGATGCCATCCGGGCGCGGCATTATCGGGACATCAAGTTGCAGACGTTTGCGGCCGTTGCTCGCAAAAGTCCAAACCTTATGACCTCGTTGCTGTATCGCAGGCTGAAACTTGCCGCAAAGTCGGACCATTTCCAGATTGAGACTGTCGTTGAGCCTGCGCCAGACAGAAATAGCCGGGTCACGCTCTCGCTGAACCGCGATCGCTTAGGCTACCATCGGGCGCATCTCGATTGGCGCATCGGCGATCTCGAGAAGCGTACGCATTTGCGAATGCTTGAGCTTATGCGGGATCAATTTGCCAATACCGGCCTGGGATATGTCGACCTCGACGACGCCGACCACGGGCGACCTTTGCCCGTCATTGGATGCAATCATCATATGGGTACCACGCGCATGCATATTGATCCTCGCCAGGGCGTCGTCGACAAGAATTGCAAGGTGCATTTCATGCACAACCTGCACATTGCTGGAAGTTCAATATTTCCTACATGCGGCAATGACATGCCGACATTAACGATCGTTGCGCTCGCGTTGCGTCTCGCCGATCACATCAACGCACAACGGGGACTTCAGCGTCACAATAGCGCGAACAACGGCCAAGCCCTTTCATTTCAGACTATGCCAGCGTCCTAACGAGGAAAGTACAGCAACGGCGAGGTCTCTCGCAAATGTGAGGCAATCAAGGTCGCAGATGCGATTGGCTTTTACGCCAATGTTAGCCCGGCGATCAGGATGATCTCGGCAACGACGACGCCGACAATGACGCGCCGGCCAAAGTTGAGATAGGCAACAAAACCCGCGGCAGCCGCGCCGATGCGCAAGAATACGGAGGATTGCGCGAGTGACCCGCTCGGATAAAGGATCAGTTGTGCGATGACGCCCGCCACGAGCGCCGTTGCAACAGCGCGGACGATCACAAGTGCCTCCGAATCCTCGCGCACGCGTCCGCCAATAAGGACGCCAAACCACCGCCATATATCAGTGGGCAACCAACCGGCCAGAAGAATGAAGAGATAGGGCCACCACCAGGCCTCAAAGCTCTGCCAGGTCATGACGCTCCGCCTCGCGTTTTCGTCCAGCGCAGATAGCCCACCGTTACGGCTCCCCCTGCAAGACCGGTGAGAAGCAGATCATAGGCTGGCGCCACATGGTGTATGAACGGGAAGAGCAGCAGGCCGGAAACCATGGCGACATGGACGGTGCGATCACGCGCCGAGCCCCAGAGCGATGCAAGAAAATACATCGGCGTAAGGAAAAACAGCGCGGCAAATACGAGTGGCGGAAAGTCGGTCGAAAGGAAATAGACGACCCCGACCACGAGCGTGTTAGCGGTGGTGAGCGTTATGCCAAGACCGGCGAAGTAGGTCGTCCGCATCCTGACCGGAACGTTCCGGAGATGCTCCATCCCGAGTACCCAGGCGGTCACGGCGATAAAGTGTGAGAGAAACAGCAGCACGATCTTCCGCGATTTCGGCCCGCGCATTTCAGGCACGAAGGCGGCCACCATCGGTACGAACCTGATGGAAGAAAGCGCGACGGCGACCGCCGCACCTAGAATCGAATATCCGCCGGAGATAGCGCCGATCAGGACGATATTGGCAGGCAATGCCCAGATCATCGCCACCATGAACATTGCCTCAGTGATTGTTACACCGCTTTCGCTGGCAAGCCCGGCAAAGCCCACATGGGCAGTCATCAGGATGAGCGCGGGAATCGTGCGAATCATTGATGCGCCCGAAAGAAACCACGAGAGGCGGCTTCCCAGATCTTCTTCTTCCGGCGGATGGGAGGGAAACGCGGAATCAGCCATGGGTCCAGCGATAAAGGCAAGCAGACGAACCGGCAAGAAAAAGGCCGCTCAACGGCGGCCTTTCCTGTTATTTCTTGCGTGGCACTTTCGGCACCGAGGCCTTGCGCAGCACATGCGGTTCGCTCGTTGCAAGTCCGACACCGGCCTTCTCAAGCGCCGGCTTCTTAGGGGCCGGTTTGCGCTTTGCTACCGGCTTCTTCTCGACGGGTATCTCCTTCTTGGGCTTCACCACAACCTCATCGGCCACATAGTCTAGGACCAGCCCACGCGACCCATCAGGCTTCTCGGCAACTGAAACGCGGACCGTGCCGCCCTTCTTCAGCTTACCGAACAGCACCTCATCGGCCAGCGGCTTCTTGATGTGCTCCTGGATGACGCGCGCCAGCGGGCGTGCGCCCATCCGGTCATCGTAGCCCTTGTCGGCGAGCCAGGCGATGGCGTCCTGCTGCAGATCGAACGTCACGCCGCGATCGGCGAGTTGCGCCTCAAGCTGAATGACGAACTTCTGCACCACCTGGTGGATGACAGGAACCGGCAGCGGCCCGAATGGAATGATCGCATCGAGACGGTTGCGGAACTCCGGTGTGAACAACCGGTTGATCGCTTCCATGTCGTCGCCTTCGCGCCGCGAAGAGCCGAAGCCGATCGCAGCCCGCGCCATGTCCGAGGCACCCGCATTGGTCGTCATGATTAGGATCACATTGCGGAAGTCGATCTGCTTGCCGTTGTGATCCGTCAGCTTCCCATGGTCCATGACCTGCAACAGGATGTTGAACAGATCCGGATGCGCCTTCTCGATTTCATCGAGCAGCAACACGCAATGCGGATGCTGGTCGACGCCATCGGTCAGGAGACCGCCCTGGTCAAAGCCGACATAGCCGGGAGGCGCGCCAAGCAAACGCGATACGGTATGACGCTCCATGTACTCGGACATATCGAACCTAAGCAACTCGACGCCGAGTGAGTGCGCCAACTGCTTGGCGACTTCGGTCTTGCCGACGCCGGTCGGGCCGGAGAACAGGTAGGAGCCGATCGGCTTTTCCGGTTCGCGCAGACCCGCCCTTGCGAGCTTGATCGACGAGGACAGTGCTTCGATGGCGAGATCCTGGCCGTATACGACGCGCTTCAGTTCCGCCTCGAGATTGGACAGAACCGCTTCATCGTCCTTTGACACGCTCTTAGGCGGGATGCGAGCCATGGTGGCGATCGTGGCTTCGATCTCCTTGACACCAATCGACTTCTTGCGCTTCGACTCGGGCAGCAGCATCTGGCTGGCACCCGTCTCATCGATCACATCGATTGCCTTGTCGGGCAACTTGCGGTCGTTGATATAGCGGGCCGAAAGTTCGACGGCGGATTTGATCGCTTCCACAGTGTACTTGACCTTGTGGAAGTCTTCGAAATAGGGCCGCAGACCTTTCATGATCTCGATCGCATCCGGGATCGAAGGCTCGTTCACATCGATCTTCTGGAAGCGGCGCACGAGCGCCCTGTCCTTCTCGAAGAACTGGCGGAACTCCTTGTAAGTCGTTGAACCAATGCAACGAATTGACCCTGAAGACAGCGCGGGTTTGAGCAGGTTCGATGCATCCATTGCACCACCCGAAGTGGCACCGGCGCCGATGATCGTGTGAATTTCGTCGATGAACAGGATCGCACCTGGATACTCTTCGAGCTCCTTGATCACCTGCTTCAGACGCTCCTCGAAATCACCGCGGTAGCGGGTACCGGCGAGCAAGGTGCCCATATCCAGCGAGAAGACTGTCGCATCCTTGAGCACGTTGGGGACCTTGCCTTCGACGATACGCTTGGCCAGCCCCTCGGCAATGGCTGTCTTGCCCACGCCAGGGTCACCGACATAAAGCGGATTGTTTTTCGAGCGACGGCACAGAATCTGGATCGTACGGCTGATTTCCTGGTCACGGCCGATCAGCGGATCGATCTTTCCAGCTTTCGCCCGTTCGTTGAGATTGTTGCAATAAGCGGTCAGGGCATCCTGCTTCTTCTTGGTACCTTCTTCGGATTCCGAAGTGTGATGCTCCTCATTATTGCTTTCCGTTCCAAGCGGCGTCCGCGGCTCGGATGCGCCGGGGCGCTTCGAGATCCCATGGGAAATATAGTTGACCGCATCATAGCGCGTCATCTGCTGTTCCTGCAGGAAGAACGCTGCATGGCTCTCCCGCTCGGCGAAGATAGCGACGAGGACGTTGGCTCCCGTCACCTCCTCGCGATTCGACGACTGAACATGGATGACAGCGCGCTGGATGACGCGTTGAAACGCAGCGGTCGGCTTTGAATCCTCGTCATAACCGGTCACGAGATTGTCGAGCTCATGATCGACATAGTCAGTCACCGTTCGCGTCAACTGAGCGAGATCGACATTGCAGGCGCGCATGACACTGCTCGCGTCCTGATCATCGATGAGCGCCAGAAGCAGATGCTCCAGCGTCGCATATTCATGATGATGCTCGTTCGCGATTGTCAGCGCCTGATGGAGGGCCCGCTCGAGACTAGGTGAGAAAGATGGCATGAAACCTCACTTTTTCTCCATCACGCATTGCAGCGGATGTTGGTTTTGCCGCGCATAGTCCATGACTTGAGTCATCTTGGACTCCGCGACCTCATAGGTAAAGACACCACATTCTCCGACCCCATGATTGTGCACATGGAGCATAATGCGTGTGGCATCCTCTCTGTTCTTCTGGAAGAAACGCTCCAGAACATGGATGACGAACTCCATCGGAGTATAATCGTCATTGAGAAGCAACACGCGATAAAGGCTGGGTTTTTTCAGCTTTGGTTTGGTCCGGGTAATGACAGCCGTGCCACGTCCGGGACCATTGCCGCCACCCTTGTCCTCATCCTGCATAATGGGTGAAAACCGCTTCATCTCTTCAGACACCCGCATTCCTGATAGCTATTTGTCGCTCCATGCATTCTATGTAGGTCACACCGAGCCGATTTTAAGCCCTCTCCCGAAGCTTGCAATATCAAGTTGCCGTTGCAAAGGGCCATTTGTCATACCGGAACAAAAAAAGTCCGGCTGCGCGGGCAACCGGACTTTCTGATAGGGCCTGTTGGTATGTTTCGGTCTATTTGCCGACTTTCGCGACTGCTACCTCGTAAGGCCGGTACGCCTCCTTCGCAAGATCAGCGTAGAGTTCGCCGAACTTCGCAGCCTGAAAGACGAAACCCTCATAGGCCTTCTTCGAAAAAAGGCTTTGTGCTTCGAACGCCTGCTCAACCGACTTGGTGGAGGCGAGCTTTTCCAACAGAATCGAACCTTCGTTGAATGAGCGCTTCGAATAGTCGGCGGCTTCGTTTGCAATTGCCTGCAAACCCTGGCTGAGCGCCGATACGCTCTTCATCGTGCTGTTAATGAAATCCTTGCTGGATTCATTCAGTGTTTCGAACGGAGTAGCCATGATGCATCCTTCCACGCATTGGTTGTTGGTGCGACGGTTGTTTGTGCGATTGATCTAGTGTGCACTGCACAAGAAGTCAATTTTATGTTGCAGTGCAACATTCCGGTAAATTTTTCGATAAAGACGGGGGAAATCGTCAACGCGGCGGTTACCATAAACATTTTGGTAACGCTGATACGGATAAAGTTCACGAAATCAATCTGATGCGTCAGATCATCAACGAGAACCCACC
>NZ_JBBNAM010000350.1:0-8426 GCF_037994425.1 Phyllobacterium sp. | reverse complement strand
CCATTTGTCGATTGTCGGCATGCATCTCTAAGCCTACCTTTACACGGTTGTTCCAAGAAAAATTGGGCGCGCAGCCCTGATGACTGCGACCGATCAGGATCGCGGAAGCCCGGGCCGTAAACACGGTGGGGAGGCAATCACGCACCCTTCTAAAAATCCCTCCAGGAGAAGGCCCTTTTACCGCCGCAACACCCCGCCAGTCTGCTTGGCGACATTCTCGACGATCCGCTTCGAGAGGGCTTCGAGATCCTCGTCCGTCAGCGTGCGCTCCTGCGGCTGGATCGCCACTTCGATCGCCACCGATTTTTTGTTCTCACCAAGCGAGGCACCTTCGAACACATCGAAGACTTGAACGCCGGTGATGAGCTTCTTGTCGCCGGAAAGGGCAGCTCGGATGACGGTTCCCGCCTCAACGGTCTTGTCGACGATAAACGCGAAATCGCGGCGCAGCGCCTGGAAATCAGACAGATTTAGCGCGGGCCTGGTACGCGTCGCCTTCTGCTTCGGCTCCGGAATTGCATCGATGAAAACCTCGAACCCGCTAAGCGTGCCGCCAACATCGAGCGTTTCCAGCGTCTTCGGATGAAACTCGCCGAAGGTTCCAAGGATTACCTTGGGGCCGAGCTTGATTACACCCGACCGGCCGGAATGATACCAGCCGGGAGCCCCCTGCTCGATCTGCAGCTTGTCGACCGGCGCGCCGCAGGCCTCGAGCACGGCAAGCGCATCCGCCTTCGCGTCGAAAACGCTCACAGGCGCAGCATTGCCGGCCCAATGGCGGCCGGAACCGTCAGGACGCGCCGTGCCGCGGCGAACGCCCGCAGCGACGCGTCGCTGGGCTTCCGGCGTGTCGTCCTCATAGGTTCCTGAAACCTCGAACAAGGCTAGATCGCTGAAGCCGCGATCGGCGTTGCGCTGGGCAGCGGCAAGAAGGCCTGGCAACAGCGAAGGACGCATATCCGACATATCAGCAGCGATCGGATTGGCGAGCTTCAGTTCCGGCTGCCCCCCACCAAATGCCTTGGCTGCCGTTTCCGAGATGAACGACCAGGTGACCGCCTCCATCATGCCGCGTGTCGCGAGCGCCCGACGCGCGTTGCGGGTACGTATCTGGAGCGTGGTAAGTATCTTGCCATTGACCGTCGCATGGCTCGGCAGGGGCTGCGGCTCGATGCGGTCGACACCGTGGATGCGCATGACCTCCTCGACGAGATCGGCCTTGCCGTCGATATCCGGGCGCCATGATGGCACCAGCACATCCACAGCCTCACCCTTGCCTTGCGGCTCAAAGCCGAGGCGGGAAAGGATATCGAGACTGATATCCGACGCCACATCGACACCGGTCAGGCGCTTTACCTCAGCTATAGGGAAGCGGACGAGTTTCGGCGTGTGACCCTCATAGCCGACAACCTTCGCCTCCGACGGCGTTCCGCCACAGAAATCGCGGACGAGCTGCGTTGCAAGCTCAAGGCCCGGAATCATGAATTCCGGATCGACGCCACGCTCAAAGCGGTAGCGCGCATCAGTGATGATGCCAAGGTTGCGACCGGTGCGGGCAATGTTCATCGCATCCCAAAGCGCCGATTCGATCACGACATTGGTGGTGTTCTCATCGCAGCCTGAATGCTCGCCGCCCATGATACCGCCGATCGACTCGACGCCATCCGCATCGGCGATGACGACATTGTCCGGGCCCAGTGCATATTCCTTGCCATTGAGGCCGAGGATTTCCTCGCCCGTCTTTGCATGGCGAACCGTAAGGTTGCCCTTGACCTTGTCCGCGTCGAACACGTGAAGCGGGCGACCGCGGTCGAAGGTCAAATAATTGGTAATGTCGACCAACGCATTGATCGGCCTGAGGCCTATGGCAATGAGGCGCTGCTGCAGCCATTGCGGGCTGTGCCCGTTCTTGACGCCCTTGACCGTGCGCCAGGCGAAACCCGGGCAAAGGTGACGGTTCTCGCCAAGATCGAGAGAAACCTGAACCTGCGGCTCGCCCGATCCTTTAACGGATGCAATGGGCTGTTGCTTCAGCTGGCCGATCCCGGCGGCTGCGAGATCGCGGGCAATACCATAGACGCTTGTGCAATCTGGGCGGTTTGGCGTCAGATTGATCTCAATGACCGGGTCGTCAAGGCCCGCATAGGCCGCGAAGCTCGTGCCGACCGGCGCGTCGGACGGGAGGTCGATGATGCCGTTGTGCTCGTCCGACATCTGCAATTCGCGTTCCGAGCACATCATGCCATGGCTCTCGACGCCACGAATCTTGCCAACCGACAGCGTCAGGTCAATGCCCGGGACATAGGTGCCGGGCGCCGCGAATGCGCCGATCAGCCCGGCACGCGCATTAGGCGCGCCGCATACGACCTGCAGCGGCTTGCCGTCGCCCGTATCGACGGTCAGAACCTGCAATTTGTCGGCGTCGGGATGCCTTGCCGCAGTCAATACTTTCGCGATGACGAACGGCTTCAGCGCCGCCTTGTCATCAAGGGACTCGACCTCGAGCCCGATCATCGTCAGCGTCTCAACGATCTCGTTGAGCGAAGCCTCCGTTTCGAGATGATCTTTCAGCCAGGAGAGTGTGAATTTCATGATTTCACTCGTTTTGAAGTTTTAGCGTTCGAGGATTTCGACCAGGCGAAACCGCTCACACAAAAGTTCCATATCAGGCGAGAAGTCGCCGTTGCGTCGGAAGTAGGCTTCATGACCCTCGCGCCATTCGGCAAGCGTCCTGTCGCCTTCGCCTTCGTCGCGGGAAAACTCCTCACCGACTGCATCGAAACGCCGATGGGTGATCTCGATGGTTTCGATCACCGCGGCGGGGCGCCCGGCGCCATCCATTACAACGTCCCTGCGCCCGACGACGGGCTTGTTCGGGTCGTTCTCAGCGTAGTCACGCACAGCCGCGCAGGTCGCCGTCTTCTTGCCAGCGAGTACAAGGGCGAGCAACTCGTCGGCGAGCGCCGGCGAATCGCCAAATGCGAATGTCAGTGCATCCTTGTACGCTTCGGGCACTCCGCTCACGCGCTGAGGCCTCCGAACAGCGTCGGCATGTCGAGCGGGCGGAAGCCGTAATGCGACAGCCAGCGCACATCCGCGTCGAAGAAGGCGCGCAGATCCGGCATGCCGTATTTCAGCATGGCGATGCGGTCGATGCCCATGCCCCAGGCGAAGCCCTGGTACTCATCGGGATCGAGCCCGCCGGCGCGCAGCACGTTTGGATGCACCATGCCGCAACCAAGGATCTCCATCCAGTCGGTGCCTTCGCCGAACTTCACTTCCTTGCCCGAGCGATCGCATTGGATATCAACCTCGAGCGACGGTTCCGTAAACGGGAAATAGGACGGACGGAAGCGCATCTTCAGCGACGGCACCTCGAAGAAGGCCTTGCAGAATTCTTCGAGCACCCACTTCATGTTGGCGACATTGGCCGTCTTGTCGATGACGAGGCCCTCGACCTGATGGAACATCGGCGAATGGGTCGCGTCGGAATCCATCCGGTAGGTCTTGCCCGGAATCACGATACGGATTGGCGGCTTCTGGTTCTCCATCGTGCGGATCTGGACAGGGCTCGTATGCGTGCGCAAGACGCGCCGTTCGCCGTTTTCGTCCGGATTGAAGAAGAACGTGTCGTGCATTTCGCGCGCCGGGTGGCCTTCCGGAAAGTTCAGCGCTGTGAAGTTGTAATAATCCGTCTCGATATCCGGTCCCTCGGCAATGGAGAAGCCCATGTCGGCGAAGATCGCCGTTATCTCGTCGATGACCTGGCTGATCGGATGAATGCGGCCGCGCTCAACTGCGGCGGCGCGGACGGGAAGTGTAACATCGACCTTCTCCTTTTCGAGGCGAACTGTGATTGCCGCATCCTTGAGCGCAGCCTTGCGCGCCGTCAGCGCCTCGGTGATCCGGTTCTTCAGTCCGTTGATGGCGGGGCCCTGAAATTGGCGCTCTTCCGGCGACATCGCGCCAAGCGACTTCAGCTTTTCCGATATTGAGCCCTTCTTGCCGAGTGCGGCGATGCGAACGGCTTCAATAGCCGCTTCGTCATTGGCTGACTCAATCTGCGCGGCAAGCACACTTTCCAGTTCTACCAGGTCGTCCATCGTTCATCACCTGTTTGATCGTCAATGACAAAAATCGAAAAACCCGCGCCAGCCGAGCCAGCGCGGGTTTCCCAAGTCTAATTTTCCGAAATGCTTTGGGAGCGCTGGGCTTAGTGAACAGCGCCTTCAAAAGCGTTCGGAGTGGTATTCTTGAGGTACTCAAGCGCCTTCTTGGCAGAAGCGACGAGTGCACCGAATGCCTCCGGCTCGTGGATCGCGAGATCCGACAAAACTTTGCGGTCAACTTCAATACCCGACTTCGACAGGCCGTCGATGAAACGGCTGTAGGTCAGGCCATGCTCACGCACGGCAGCATTGATGCGCTGGGTCCAGAGAGCGCGGAACGTGCGCTTCTTATTCTTGCGGTCGCGGTAAGCGTACTGCTTCGAACGGTCAACGGCAGCCTTTGCGGTGCGAATGGTATTCTTGCGGCGGCCGCGGAAACCCTCGGCCTGCTTCAGAACTTTTTTATGCTTGGCGTGGGACGTAACGCCCCGTTTTACACGTGCCATGATATGATCTCCTCGTCCTAGGGACTAAAAACGCGCCCGGCTTAGAGGCCGTTGGGCAAGAACTTCTTCACAATCTTCGCATCGGCATCGGAAAGAACCATTGTGCCACGTGCGTCACGAATGAATTTGTTCGAACGTTTGATCATGCCATGGCGTTTGCCAGCGGCGGCGGCTTTGACTTTGCCAGTCCCGGTCACCTTGAACCGTTTCTTGGCAGCAGATTTGGTCTTCATCTTGGGCATTTTGCTACTCCATTCTTCTAAAGGAGCCTGTCGCTTCCATGAAACGGTGGCATCCTGTTTTTCGACTTCAGGCCGACCAAAGCCTGAAAGCATGCAAAACCGCCACGGCATGCCCTGCCGGGCGGTTAGAACGGGGCCTTATTACCAGAAGTCTAAAAAAGCGCAACAACTGAATCGATCAAGGGCGATTGTAAATGAAAAAGCCGCCCGAAGGCGGCTCTTTTTCCTGGTGGGGGCCAAATCAGCGTGGTGCGAGCACCATCATCATCTGACGGCCTTCGAGCTTCGGCTCGGCCTCAACCTTGGAAATTTCGACCGTATCTTCCTTGACGCGATCCAGCAGGCGCATGCCGAGTTCCTGGTGGGCCATTTCACGGCCCCGGAAACGCAGCGTGACCTTGACCTTGTCGCCCTCGTCGAAGAACCGCTTGATCGCCTTCATCTTCACATCATAGTCATGCGTGTCGATATTCGGGCGCATCTTGATTTCTTTGATTTCGACAGTCTTCTGCTTCTTTCGCGCTTCGGCTGCCTTCTTCTGGCCCTGGTATTTCAGCTTCCCCAGGTCAACGATCTTACAGACCGGCGGCTCGGCATTGGGCACGATCTCGACAAGGTCGAGTCCAGCCTCATCGGCCATTGCCAATGCTGCCTGAATAGTGACGATACCATGGTTTTCACCTTCGGCATCGATGAGTTGTACCTGAGGTACGCGAATATCGCGGTTCGAACGAGGTCCATCTTTCTGGACCGCCTGTGCTCTAAAGGGTCGGCGAATGGCAGTAGTCTCCTTGAATTATTTCGGTCAACGCAAATAGCACCGTCGGATCAAGGCCGCAATGCTTGTGTGCGCTCGTCCAAGCCAATACCATTTTTTTTGGGATAAATCATCCATAACAGACATAGGATTGTTTCAGTTTTATGCAATGTTGTGCCCTTTATTGCTCATCCGGGTCATGGCAAAAAGCAGTACTTCAATAGAAAGACAGGTTCCTGTTCATGAATCCACCCCCGCCACAATTTCTCGCAGTCAATGGAATCGAGATCGCTTTCCGGCAGAGGCAGGGAGGCGGGCCCGGTATCGTCTGGCTCGGGGGCTATCGATCGGACATGCTGGGCACCAAGGCCGAGTGGCTCGATCAGTGGGCCGAGAGCAACGGCCTCGCCTTCCTTCGCCATGACTATTCGGGCCACGGCGAGTCGCGCGGCGAATTTCGCGACGGCACAATATCGCTCTGGCTCGAACAAAGCATCGGCGTGTTCCGACAATTTACCACCGGTCCGCAGATTGTGGTCGGATCCTCCATGGGGGGATGGATCGCCCTTCGACTCGTCGAGGAACTGCAAAAGATCGGCGAAGGTGGCCGCATAGCCGGTCTCGTCCTCATTGCACCAGCGCCAGACTTCACCTCAGAGCTCGTCGAGCCGCAGTTGACCAATGACCAGCGGCGGCAGATCGCCGAACGGGGTTCTATGGAAGAACCGTCGGAGTACTCCCCCGAGCCCTATATCTATACAAGGAAGCTGCTCGAAGATGGTAGGGCGAACCAGGTTCTGAAGGGGGTCATCCAGACCGATTGCCCGGTTCACATTCTACAGGGGATGGAAGATGAGGACGTACCTTATCGTCATGCCCTGAGGCTTGTTGATCATCTGCCCGTCGACGATGTGACCATTACCCTCGTTCGCGATGGCGACCATCGACTTTCCCGGCCGCAGGACCTTGAACTTCTGACGCGAACCGTATCTTCAATGGTCGATCGCACGACACCTCCACTGTCCCGCCCGCACATTCAATAGGTCAACCTCCATCATGCGCTTTTCAGTGATTGCTTCTGCCGTCGTTGCCGCGGTCGTCGGTTTTGGTGGGACGCTGGCACTGATCATCGCGGCGGCGCAGGCGTTGGGCGCAACCCAGGCGGAGACCGCAAGCTGGGTGACTGCCGTTTGCCTCGCCATGTTCTTCGCCACCGGCTACCTCAGCTGGCGCTACAAAATGCCGATCATCAGCGCTTGGTCTACACCCGGCCTTGCGCTTATTGGCGGGTCCATCGGCTTCACGATGCAGCAGGCGGTCGGCGCATTCATCGTCACGGCGCTCGCCATTATCCTCACCGGACTGGTCAAGCCGGTTTCGGCCTTTGTGTCGAAAATCCCCGCTTCGATCGCCTCGGGCATGCTCGCCGGCGTCCTCTTCGCCTTCCTCGTCGGCGCGGCCCGGACAATACCTGTCGATCCGCTTTTCGTGTTGCCGCTGGCGGCGCTGTTTTTCATCATTCGCCTGTATAGCCCGGCCATGGCGGTGCTTGCGGTGCTTTTCGGCGGCGCGATCTACGCCTTTGCCAGCGGACGCGTTGCCAGCGTTCCTTCCGTCGAACTCTCCACGTTAACGCTGATCATGCCGGTATTCGACCCACGCGCCATGATCGGACTTGCCCTTCCGCTCTATCTCGTCACCATGGCTTCGCAGAACCTGCCGGGTTTTGCGGTATTGCGCGCGGCCGGGTACGAGCCGCCGACAGCCGCGGCACTGCAGGTGACCGGTCTCGTTTCCCTTTTCAGCGCACCCTTCGGCGGCCACACGAGCAACATGGCCGCAATCTCCGCGGCGATCTGCACCGGGCCGGACGCGCATCCCGATCCGGAGAAGCGCTGGCTCACCGGACCGTTCTACGCGCTATCCTATTTGATATTTGCGATCTTCGGCGCTTCCCTCGTCGCGCTCTTCGCCGTCCTGCCAGCGCCGCTGATTGCCCTCGTCGCCGGCCTCGCCCTGATCGGCGCCTTCACCAACGCACTCACGCTTGCCCTCAAGGTCGAGGCCGAGCGCCTTGCCGCAATCGTGACTTTTGCCGTCACGGCGTCCGGCATTTCGATTGCCGGGATCGGTGCGGCCTTCTGGGCGCTTGTCGCCGGACTGCTGGTCTATTGGCTCGATCACGCAAAGAAAGCAGCCTGATTCCAAAGGCTTGTCGCATTTGGGATCACGTTTTCTTGAAAAGCCAAAATTTCCTTCCCATGTCGATATCGATCGACCAATCCGGGTCGGGCTTTCGTGAGTAAGGAAGGGCTTTAGATGAACAATGCTGCTTTGATCCGGCCAGGCTGGACCCCGGCAACCATCGCTTTGATGATTATCGGTTTCATGCTGTTCTGGCCACTTGGCTTAGCCATGCTTGCCTACATTGTCTGGGGCAACCGGTTTGGCGGATTCAAACACGAAATGAACAACGCTGCTGAAAACGTCTGCGGTGCATTCCGCCGCAATCGTTCGCATCGTTTCGGCAGAGGTCCGTTCGGCACGGGCAACGTCGCCTTCGACGAATGGCGTGAAAAAGAGCTCGAGCGCCTCGACGAGGAACGCCGCAAGCTCGAAGAAATGCGCGCTGAGTTCGAGGCTTATGCGCAGGAGCTGCGCCGGGCCAAGGACAGGGAAGAGTTCGACCGCTTTATGGCCGACCGCAATGCCAGGAAGTCGTCGGGATCAGTTCCCGACATGAACGAGGGCAATGGCGAGTAGCGTTGTCGCAATCCTGACTAGGTTTTACAAAGCGGCGCCGGATATCCGG
>NZ_JBBNAM010000349.1:0-21542 GCF_037994425.1 Phyllobacterium sp. | reverse complement strand
TTAATTTTTCATATGGAAGGCGGCTTCTTATCCTCTGAATCAACCACATAAAGGGGAACGAGATGACCGCCACTAAACCATTCGACATTTCTTCGACAAGGCGCAGCGTTCTTAAGGGGGCAGGCCTCTTTGTTGGGACTGCACTTGCAACGCCTTACCTCATCAGCAAGGCGTTGGCCGACCCCGTCGAGTTGAACATGCTGGCCTGGTACGGACACGCCGAGCCGGACGTCGTCGCCGAATTCGAGGCGGCAAATAATGTGAAATTCAAGCCGAAATACTACACCGGCGGCGACAACATGCTGGGCCTCATCGCGCAATCCCCGGCCGGAACATACGATATCATCCTGTCGGACGCCGAATATGTCCAGCAATTGAATGAAGCTGGATATATCGAGGAACTGCATCCTGAAGACTATCCGTTCGACGATTATTTTCCGGAGTTTCAGAAATTCGCCGGTCACTGGCGGGATGGAAAACTCTTTTCGGTGTTCACGCGCTTCGGCTTTCTCGGGGTGGCTTACAACACCGAAGCCCTCAGCGAGAAGGAGGCGTCGACCTACGACGTATTCTGGTCTGAGAAGATCAAGGGAAAGGTCGGTCATTTCGACTGGCATCTTCCCAATCTGGGCGAGATAAGTCTCTTTGCAGGCAATGCCAATCCCTATGATCTTGATGATGCCGCGTGGGAGAAACTCAAGGCGAAAACCCAGACGCTGCGTCCACAAATTGGTGGTTTCTTTGACTATGGGGGAACGTTCTCGTCGCTGCAGAACGGTCAGATGTTGGCAATGGCCGGCATTGGCGACTGGATTACGGGCACGCTCGAAAAGAACGGCGCGAAAGTTCGCAGCGTCATCCCGCAAGAGGGAGGGCTGCAATGGACCGAATCCTTTTCCATAGGCAAAGGCACAACCAAGGGCGACCTTGCAAGGAAGTGGATTCAGTACATCACATCTGCCAAAGGTCAGGTAAAGAGCGCGAACATGGCCGCCTATCCGGCGCTGATACCAAACCGCAAGGGCTGGGAACTTCTCAACAGCGAACTGCCAGCCGAGGCACAGCGCCAGGGCATGCTGCTCAAGGGACCCAACGTCATGGACACCATCAGGTCGGGCCGGATCAAGTATCGCCAGCTTCCCCTGCAACAGAGCATCGAAGACTGGAACGATTTCTGGTCGGAGTACAAGGGAGCGTGACGGCTACGCTCCGGTAGCCCGGCCATTGTCAAGATATGGTTTATAAAAGCGAGGTCTGCGCATGCGGAAACCGATGCCGATCTATGGCCTGACATTCTCCCTGCCGATGCTGCTTTGGCAAATTGCCTTCTTCTTGTCGCCGCTCCTGTTCCTGACGGCGCTGAGTTTCTGGACGGTCCAGAATTTTCGCATGCAGCCGGACTTTGACACGATCAACTGGACAAGGACTTTGGGACGCGCCGTCTTCTGGGATGCTTACATCCGGACGCTGTCGCTTTCCCTCGCAGCATCGTTGCTAACCAGCTTCCTGGCGTTTCCATGCGCTTACGCGATCGCGTTCAAGCTCTCCGACGCCGCCAGGCGTTGGGTCATGTTCCTGATGGTACTCCCGTTTTTTACAAGTTACCTGGTACGCGTTTACTCCTGGCAGGTGTTTCTTTCCGACCACGGCATTATCAACGCGTTGCTGGGTGGTATCGGCCTTGGCCCTGCGGGCATGTTGAATACAACATTCGGGGTTATCATCGGATACCTGACACTGTGCTTCCCACTTGTCGTCCTGCTTCAGCTTTTCAGCCTGCTTTTTGTTGACCGCAATCTCGTCGAGGCTGCCCACAACCTGCGCTGCGGACGACTGCGAACTGTCATGGAGGTCATCGTGCCTTCGGCAAAGGTTGGATTGGTCATAGCGGCGCTGTTTTGCTTCATCCTGACATTTGGCGACTTCGTCAGTCCGCTCTATCTCGGCGGCGGCGATCCACCCACGCTCTCAATCCTGATAACGGACACCATCAAATCCGGCCAACAATGGCCCCGCGCCGCGGTGATAGCCTTGATGATGATTGGCACACTCCTGTTAGTGGCATTCGCCGCTGTCAGCTACGCCTATAGGGAGCGGGGACGATGAGCAATCGCAGCCGGATAATCGACGGATTTCTCAAATTGTATGTGCTGCTATCCCTGGTTTTCATCTTTGCGCCGATTGCTGCCAGTTTTGTGTTTTCCTTCAGCGCGGATCGCTTTCCTTCGCTGCCGCTCGGCGCATTCTCGACCGCCTGGTACCAGGCGGTCGCCGAAGATCCGCTTGTCTGGGAAGGGCTCCGCAATACCTTGGTTGCCGGGTTGATCTCATCGGTGCTTGCCACCGCATTGGGATTTGGCGCGGCCTATACGGATTACCGCTACAGGTTCTTCGGCAAGTCAATCTATCTCGCGCTCGCATTTCTGCCGCCGACAATTCCAGTGGTGATCCTTGGGCTCGCAATGCTTGCGTTCCTGTCTCGCCTTAGCCTTTCCGGTGAAGTCTACTCGGTCATCATCGCCCATGTTGTCATGTGCGCCCCTTTTGCCATGGCATTGGTGAGATTGAGATTGTCACAGATGGATCCGTCGCTGGAGCCGGCCGCCTGGAATCTGGGCGCAAGTGAGTGGATGACAATGTGGTCCGTAATCGTGCCCTTTTGCCGCCCGGCGATCCTTGCAGCGCTCTTCATCACAATGGCGGTTTCCTTTGACGAATTTGCAGTCTCCTGGTTTGTATCCGGCCTGCACGAAACCTTGCCGGTCAAGGTCCTCGGGTTCCTTCAGGGACAGGTTAGCCCGCGCATCAATGTCATCGGCACCTTTGTTTTCGGGACGTCGATCGCCTTGGTCATTGCAGCCCAGCTTTTGCTTATGAAACGCGCAGCACCGCCCCGATCGGCTGGCGATGTGGCGGAGTGAGGAATGATGAAAAACACCCCCCTCGTAACCCTTGACGGTGTCGTGAAACGCTACGGCAAGTTTACGGCCGTTGAGCGGATAGACCTTTCCATTCACGAAGGCGAATTCCTTGCCATCATGGGCTCTAGCGGTTGCGGCAAGACAACCACGCTTCGCATGCTGGCGGGGCTCGAAACGCCTTCTGAAGGTGAGATCCGCCTTGCAGGTAAGCGCGTGGATTCATTGCCGACCTGGAAGCGCGATACGCCGATGGTATGGCAAAGTCTCGCCCTCTTTCCGTTTCTGACGGTCCGCGAGAATGTCGAATTCGGCCTGAGGATGCGGAAAATCGCGAAGGCAGAGCGTCATGCAAGGGTCGACAAATGGCTGGAGCGGATGCAGATCAGCGAATTTTCGGAGCGAAACATCGCCCATCTTTCAGGTGGGCAGCGCCAGCGCGTCGCACTTGCGCGTTCGCTTGTTACCGAGCCGCGGATCCTCCTACTGGATGAACCATTGTCCGCGCTTGACGCCCATTTGAAGGTGCGGATGCAAACAGTCCTCTCGACCCTGCAACGGGAGCTCGGAATCACATTCGTATATGTGACCCATAGCCAATCCGAGGCATTCTCAATGGCTGATCGCGTCGTTATCATGAGCAAGGGCAGGATCGAGCAGATCGGAGAGCCGCAAGAAATTTATCGCGCGCCACGATCCCGTTTTGTCGCGGAGTTTCTGGGATCCTCGAATATCTTCAACGGGAGTGTGAGCAAGACAAACGGGCGGGGTGCGGTGGTATCGACGCCCAACGGGCAATTTGATGTCGAAAACCTCCCGGGAATGATTTCCCACAATGCCGGCGTAACATTTGTTGTCTCCGATGACAGGGTCTCGCTGTCGCACCAGCGACCGAACGGAAATTTCAACTGCCTGGAGGCGGCAGTGGTCGGTGAAGAATTTATCGGAGCGACTGCAATTGTTCATCTCGAGACGGAAAATGGCCTCGAATTGAAAGCACAAAAGAGCCATGCCGAGCTCGAGCACCTGAATTTGGCACCCGGCTCGAAATTGTGGTTTTCCTGGTCAGCGGGTGCTGCACATGTACTGCCCGTGCCATAGCGCCCGACATTCGTGTCACTCAAAATTATCGGAGAGTACATGGAGGGTCTCAAGAGCAAGGACATTTCGGACGGAAACAAGAGCGTAAGATTTGGCATCATTCCGTTGCCGAATTTTACCTTGTCTGCCCTCAGCCTGTTTTTGGACTGTCTCCGGCTGGCTGCTGACGAAAAGGACCAGAGCCGCCAGATTAGGTGCAGGTGGGAGCTCGCCACGCTGACGGGCGACAGCGTGCGGTCAAGCTCGGGCACGGTCGTCGAAACCACAGCAGGCATGGGCAGCATTCTCGAATGCGACTATGTGATCGTCGTCGGCGGTCTCAATATGCTCAAGCGCAAACCGCCGCTGGCGTTGCTCGAGCTTCTGCGTAAAGCCAGCAAGCGCGATACGGTCGTCATTGGACTATGTACGGGAAGCTTCGTGCTTGTGGAAAGTGGGATTCTGCCCGAAAAGCAGTGCTGTGTAAGTTGGCTGCACAAGCAGGAATTCGACGACGAATATTTTGACTATCGATCCGACACCACCAGTCTTTATCGCGCCAACGGCAACCACTTCACGTGCGCAGGTGGCATTGGATCTGCATATCTGGCATTGGAAATTATCGCATCCGAGTTCCACGAGGACCTTGCACGCAAGTGCGCGTCGATCTTGATGATACCCTACGAGAGGAGGAAGTCTGAACAACCCGCACCAGCGGTCGCCGAGATCAGCAACAAGGTCATCCGGCAGACTATTCGTCTGTTTGAAACCACGATGGAGGAGTCACCCTCAATGAGCCATGTCGCCCGGCAAATAGGCATCACCAGCCGGCAATTGGAGAGAATTTTTCGAGATGAGCTCGGAAAATCCCCATCGAGAATTCGCGACAAGCTTCGGGTTCACAAAGCGAAGCAATTGCTGATCGAAACCGACCTCAATTTCACCGAGGTTGCGGTCGCCTGCGGGCTCTATGGAAGCCGCACGCTCAACCGGACATTTGAACGTGAAGGCGAAAAACTGCCGCGCGACATTCGAGCGCGACCCGGCTGATACGCCTTGCGCAAATTGGCTCACAATGGTCAGGCATGAATATTCGCGGCCTCGACGGACCTAGTAGGGCCAGCTTTGGGCACAAACGCATTTTGCAAGGTCGCTGCGGTGGATCGTGCCTGGCCATTTTGGGCATCTGCCAGAAAGCAGGAACGGTGCCAGGCTCGTACGGTTCATGCCTTGACGTAGACCCAGGCGCTGGTACCGGATGTCAGCGTTACCTTGATCCGCTTGTAATCAGACACTTCGTATGCGTCCGCTGCGGCGAGCTCGCGCGAAGTGATCCCGAACACTTTGCCCGTAACTTCGTCTCCCGGATTGTCGGTCGGGACGACGAGGGGATGATAGCGTTCACCGCTGTTCTTGACTGCGTCCGGGTCGGCGATTTCGATCATCTCCTTTTGGAACCCTGGCATGCTGTCGTCAGAGCCCTGCAGCAGCGGACCGAAGCAAGCCCTCTGCAGGGCATCAAGTTGCAGCGTCCCATAGGAAAATAGATGAATCGCGTCCTGATCAATCATCGTGCATCTCGTCTTGGCGATTGTCCTGATTGCCAGTTTATGGCAGCAATCGCGTGTCAATTTGCCATGAGGCTCGTAAGCTTTCCAAGCATGGCCAATGCGCCATACCATGATATCGGGGATCTGGACTGCAACACACAAGGAGATGCAAATGTTCGAGGAAAAATCCATTGCTGGCGCCGGCAAGCAGGAATTCTATCGTGAACTTGGATCCCAGCTTTACGCGCTGCTCTCGGGAGAAAGCGATCCGATCGCCAACGCGGCCAACACATCGGCGCTGATTTTCCAGATGCTTCCGGATCTCAATTGGGCCGGTTTCTATTTCCTTCACAAGGACGATGAGCTTTTACTCGGTCCCTTCCAAGGCAAACCTGCTTGTGTGCGCATAGCGGTCGGGCGCGGCGTCTGCGGGACGGCGGTCGAGAAAGCGCAGTCCATCGTCGTTGAAGACATCCACGCATTCGATGGTCATATTGCCTGCGATCCGGCATCGCGTTCCGAACTCGTCGTTCCGCTGTTTCGTGATGGCAAAGTGTTCGGGGTCATCGATCTCGACAGCCCATCGCCTGGCAGGTTCGACGCCGCTGATCAGGAAGGCGTCGAAGCGATTGCTGCAACCTATGTTGCGGCATCTTCGTGGGAGGATTGACGATCGCTTCCTTGCTATCGCGGCGTATACTAACTGCTTGCAACCATGGAGGCCGGCATCGGCAATTCCGACCCGCTGACAACTCTTCGTTGGCTCTCCAAAGTTCGCTCGAGCCGGCTCCACTGCAAAGCACAGCTATCGAAATCTGTCATGGGTCAAAGATGAAGCGCACCCGCGAGCCTCGGCTCATTCGCCAGCTCCATGCGCGGAAATTCGTCCACTCTTCAAACCCCAGGAATGAGCGCGGTGTTGTCGCAATCAGTTGCCCATCGGGCGCGCCATCGCCTGTGCTCGGCCTTGTCTCGTCTCACGGCGGAACCTGAACGGTGATCTTGATCGATGAATAGTAGGCTGCGACATTCGCAATATCCTCATCGCTCAAGCCCTTGACCACGACCGTCATCTGCTCGTTCTTGCGCTCACCGCCCTTGAAAGCCTGCAGCGCCTTTACGAGGTAAGCCTCCTTTTGGCCGGCAATGTTCGGTGCGTCGGGCAGCTTGGCAAGGCCGTCCTTGCCATGGCAGACCTGGCACTTCGTCATGACCTTCTTGCCCGACGCAGCATCGCCTGCGGCTTGCGCGACAGTTGAACATGCAACGAGAGCGGTCAGAGCTAAAGTTATACCGCGAATATCAGCCTCCCATGTCCAGATTGGGCAATGAGCCATGCGGCAGGCCGTCGCCCGCCGCATGCCGAAGTTCACTCACGTCCCGTACGAAATTCGCCACACGGCTCCTGCCAAATCGTCGGAAACCAAAAGTGAACCGTCGTTAAGCACCTGTACATCAACTGGACGGCCGAGGTATTCGCCGTTCTCGTTCAACCAACCTTCGGCGAATACTTCTGTCTTGTCCGCGGTACCGTCTGGCTTGAGCGAGGTGAAAAGCACCCTGGCTCCCACGGGATCCGTGCGGTTCCACGAACCGTGCTGGGTCGAGAAGATACCGCCCCGGTACTTCTCGGGAAACTGCTTGCCCGTGTAAAAGGACAGGCCAAGGTCCGCTGCATGAGCAGCTTGCTCCACTTCGGGGAAGATGACTCCATCGGGTACTGTGGCGTCCTTGTATTCGACGGTGCGCGTCTTGCCACCGCCATACCAGGGGAAGCCAAAATTCTGGTCTGGTCCGGTGACGTGGTTCATTTCACCCGGAGGGACGGTGTCGCCCATACCGTCCACCTGATTGTCATTGACCCAGATGGTCTTGTCCTTGGGGTTGAAGTCGATCCCGAGCGGATTGCGCATACCACGCGCGTACACCTTCCGGTCGGTTCCGTCCTGCTTCAGGCTTACAATACCGCCGATGCCAAGTTTTTGAAATTCCGCGAGCACCTCGGGCGCTGGGACGTTGAACGGCTGGCCGATCGTAATATAAATTCGACCGTCGGGCCCAACGCGGCAGGTGCGTGCCGTGTGATTGTAACTTTCGTCGGATGCGGGAATGAGTTCGCCTTGCTTGACGATGGCGAACGCCGCCACATCGGGGCCTTCATAGAAAAACTCGGCGGCCGGGAACCACAAGACGCGGTTCTGTTCGGCAAGGAAGAGATGACCGTCTCTGGAAAAGCAGACGCCGTTAGGTACAGCCATTTTGATCGAGGGCGCGAACACCTTCACATCGTCGGCAACACGGTTCTTGTCGCGGTCCGTCATTGAGTAGACCAGTTCCTTGCGCGTGCCGACGAACGTCACGACGCCCTGTGGTCCAACAGCCATGTGCCTTGCGTCAGGAACAATGGCATAGAGACTGACCTTGAAGCCCTCCGGAACTTTGATTTTTGCCGCGATTGCCTTGAGGGCCTCGGCATTTTCTCCCTTCTGCGGAATGGGCTCCATCATCGCGGTGCCCGTAGTTTTGAAGCCACCTAATTTCTCTAGATTGGTGTCTTGCGCCAGGGCGGGCGTCGCCACAAAAATGGCCGAAAATGATAAAACGAAAGCGAGTTTCTTGATCACGGTATCCTCCCAAGTGACCAGCTTTTGCATCTGAAAATGGCAGATACGACGTTGCGGGTGGTTTGTTGTTGTTTGAGATTCCGAAATCGAGTGCAGACTTTGCAAAGTCTAACTCAAGCCTAAGAAGTATTGCATGAAACCGTTTGTCTGACAATCAAATCAAGACCGCGCCCCTTTTCTCCATTTCGATTGACCATAAGGGGATCGTATTCAGCCGCCGTAGAGGTAGTTCGGCAGCCACAGTGTTATGCCGGGCCAGATGTACATGATGATCATGCAGACAATGACGATCAGCATGTACGGCATCATACCGGCGAATATCTGATTGAGTGTTACGTGCGGCGGCGAAACCCCCTTGAGATAGAAGGCCGACATCGCCACCGGCGGTGACAGGAACGCCGCTTGTAAATTCACGAAGACGAGGACGCCCCACAGAACCGGATCGATGCCGAAATGCTTCAGCATCGGCAGAAAGATCGGCACGAAGATGATGATGATTTCGGTCCATTCAAGCGGCCAGCCAAGAATGAAGATGATCGCCTGTGACAACAGCATGAATTGTATGGGCGAAAGGTCGAGCGACAGTACCCATTGCTCGAGCAGGGCCTGACCCCCGAGAATTGCAAACACGGCCGAAAAAAGCGCCGAACCAACAAAAAGCCAGCACACCATGGCCGTGGTCTTTGCGGTCAGGAAAACGGCTTCCTTGGTGCGCTTCCAGTTAAGCGTTCGCGCCTGGAACGCCAGCAGAAAGGCGCCGGCAGCACCCACGGCTGCAGACTCGGTAGCCGTCGTGATCCCGAACAGGATGACCGCAAGCACCACCACGGTGAGAATGCCAAGCGGCATGACGGAGGAAGTCAGGAGCTTGATGACCTCTAGCCGCTCCGGATTCATATTCCGGTAATAGCGCAAGAGTATCACGGCCGCCAACGCTGCAATGAGACCGAAAGAAACATAGAAACCAGTCGCAGGTCCGACAGGTGTCGCCGGTCCGGCATCGACAACCGGTGAGCCAAGCTGTTCCAATCCGGATGGGGCCTCCGCGTCGGCTTCGCTTTGCTGATGGATGACCACATACCACCAGACCAGCAAGAAGGTGAGTGCTGTCAAGGCGAAAGGGACCAGCGCAGCACCGAAATTCCTGAGCAGCTGCCAATAGGTGAGGGGCCGTCCATCGTTCGCACAGAGCGCCATTGCCCGGGATGGCGCGAACAATGCTGAAAAAAGTCCAACAAGCATGTTGCGCGAATAGAGCGCCTGAAAACTTTGCATCCAGGCAGGCACGGGAACCTTTGTTTGTTCCTTTGGCAAGCGGGGGGCTATGCTCGGATTGATCATCGCCCAGCCCAGAATGTAGACGAGATAGAGGAAGGCGAGGAAGAAACCCGGGAACATGGCAGCGGCGTAAAGCTTCACCACGGATTGCCCGGCGACCGCCGCATAGACGATGATCATGACTGACGGCGGGATCAGGATACCCAGCGTGCCCCCCGCAGTGATGACCCCGGAGGCAAGCTTTACATCATATCCCGCCCTTAGCATCGGGTTGAAGGCAATCACGCCCATCAGGACCACGACGGCGCCGACCAGGCCACTGGCAATACCCCAGAACGTGCACACGACGAGTGTCGCGACAGCGAGCGAAGCGGGCAAGCGTCGGAACGAAAGCTGGATGCTGTAGAACATTTTGTCAACGAGCGCTCCGCGCTCCATGACGTAGCCCATGAGGACAAATAGCGGGATGGAAATCAGGACGTCGTTGGTCATGGCCCCGTAGGTGCGCTGGACCATCAGGTCAAAAACCCGATTGTCAATCCAGTGTTCGGCGGGGTTGTAGAACGCGTAGAACCCGAAGAACATGCCAAGCCCCATCAGCGTGAAGGCCGTGGGGAAACCCATCATAATGACGACCACGATAAGCATCAGCATTGATAGTCCGAGAACTGGATCGCTCACGTTTGCAAATCTCCCCCCGAGCCACGTTTACGTGCCGTCTCGTCGATCTGCTGTGCGCGTTCGATCGCGGCCTTCCGCGTTACCTCATCGATATACTCGCTGTGCGCAAGCTGTTCCTCGACCACGTCGATCTCGGCAACATCCTTGAGCCTGCTCGGCCATTCGCCCGTTTTGAGGCAGACGAGACAACGCACGATCTCCGCCAGTCCCTGCAGCATCACAAGGGCACCCGCCAGTGGAATGATCGATTTGAAGTAGTAGATCGGCGGGCCCTCGGCGGTTACGGTCGAATGTTCCCCGATCCGCCACGACAGCGCTGCGTAGTGGTAGCCTGCATAAACGAGGGCAGCGATGCCCGGCAGAAAGAAGACGATGTACAAGATCAGGTCGAGCAGCGCCTGCGTCCGTGGCCGCATTGAGCTATAGAGAAAGTCGCCGCGCACATGGGCATTTTGCGCCAGTGCATATGCACCAGCGAGCATGAACAACGTGCCGTAGAACATGCTGCTTGCGTCGAAAATCCACGCTGTCGGCATGTTCATGATATAGCGTTTGAACACTTCGACGCAGACTAGCGTCATCAGTCCGATGATAAGCCAAGCCGCGGCCTTGCCGAACCACACGCTGATCGCATCGATACTGTTTAAGAAATGCTGAACGTTCATACCTGCCCCCCATGGCGGGGGCGAGCACTCACCCCACACCCATGACCCAGTCGTGATCGGCGGATCGGATAGCGCGTCAGATCTTCTTGGCCGCCGCGTTCTCGCCAAAATAATGATCGAACGCCATGCGGCGGCCGACGACCGTGTCCTGTTCCCATCGCGTTGCCCGCTCGGCGAAGGCGATTTGTGATTGCAGGATTTCCTTGAAAAGCGGGTTGGTTCCCGCATTTTTCTTCGCGACCTCGTCGTAGACCTCCAACTGCTTTTTGAGGATTGCGTCGGGCGTCTTGTAGAATTTCACTTTGTCCGTCGTCTGCATTTCCCGATAATCTTTCGAATATCGGTCAATCGCTTTCCAGTACATATCCTGCGACGCCGCCTCGACCCCATTGGCGATGATGGCTCTCATTTGTTCAGGCAAGGCATCGTACTTCGTCTTGTTGAACAATATCTCGAACTGCTCCGCGTTTTGATGATAGCTCTGCAGCATGCAGATCTTGGATACGTCGGGAAAACCAAGCGTCCGATCGGACGAGGCATTGTTGAATTCTGCAGCATCCAGCAGGCCACGGTCGAGAGCCGACACGATTTCACCGCCCGGAAGCGCATTGACTGCGGCACCTAGACCGGTAAAGACGTCGATAGAGATGCCAACGGTGCGGAATTTCAGACCCTGGAGATCCTCAACCTTCGCAACAGGCTTCTTGAACCAGCCTAACGGCTGTGTCGGCATTGGTCCGTACGGGAACGAAACGACATTGGCGCCTATCGAGGCATAGAGCTTGGCAAGGAGTTCTTTACCGCCACCATATTTATGCCAGGCCAGGAGCATGTTGGCATCCATGGCAAAGCCGGGACCCGAACCCCATAGCGCCAGCGCAGTCTGCTTCCCGTAGTGATAGACAAGTACGCCATGGCCACCGTCGAGCGTTCCCTGGGAGACCGCGTCAAGCAGCCCAAATGCCGGCACGACGGCTCCTGCTGGCAGCACCTCGATCTTGAGGTCGCCGCCGGTCATATCATTAATCTTCTTGGCGAAATCCAGCGCGAACTCGTGAAAGATGTCTTTGGACGGCCATGTGCTCTGCCAGCGCATACTGATAGGACCTTGCGCCTTGACGACGCTTGGTGCAGCCACTATCGCCGCACCCACGACTGCCGCACCGCTCAGAAATTTGCGGCGTGAAGTTCTGTCCCCTGTTGGGGTTCCCGTTTTGGTCATTTGCTCCTCCCAAAGCATGGACTTGCTGTCCAGCCGGAACAATACTACTCAACGACTGAACAAGCAAAGCTTACTCTTTGACGTCTCAAGCAATGATTGTGGGAACAAAGTTCAAAGTGCAATTTCTTATTGCTGAATTTGCAACTGGGTGGGCGAGGATTTCATTCTCGGCGTTCGCTACACGGCTGACGAATGCTTCCCGGCGGTACGGCCAAAGCTAAGGGCATCGAAATCTCGAGGCGCCTGTAGGAGAGCGGCCTCATCGATTGCCTGAACGTGATCCGCAGCCACATCGATACAGACGCAGGTCTGACTGACGTGATTCCAACACAGGGCACTCGAATAGCCGCGACTTTGCCGAGCGGACCGACGCACGAACACCGGCCCCCACAAAATTTAACCTGGAGGCCCGGTATAACCAATTGCATTCGGCCCCCCGTTCATCTCTCGAAGCTCAATTATGTAGTTTCGCGGACGCAGCCAGATGCCGGGTGTTTTATACCCCATGGAGCGCGCGATTTGCCCCACGAAGGCATTACAGTTCTGGACCGTTGCTTGCCAGAAATGGGACCGCGCCTGGAGATCGCGTATGTATGCAACGACCTTTTTATATTCGGCCTGGCTCAATATGACGCGCCAGCTCGCCGATCTGTATCTGTCATCCAGGTCACCGTCGCTTACCCCGGTCTCAGCTGGCACAGGGATGTAGTGGCCAAGAACGTAGGGTACTGTGCTGTTTGAGGCCGGATGAAGTCCCGCCACATCGCGATCGATCATCTTGCCCGCCGCGTTCACACGGCCAAAAATCACGTATGCGTGGCCATAGCTGAGCGCATAGCGAGCGCGAAACTCTATAAAATATCGCGCAACCTTTTGTTGAGACTTTGCCACTGCTGTGGCTCGGGGCGTCGTTGCAACGGACGTGGCCGCGGAACCCGACTTGGCCTCAGCACGCGTTGGGGATGCCACTGCCGCGATGGCGAGGAAGGTTACAAACATTAGGCGACCGCTCATGAACGACTTCCTTTCGCGAAAATTTGGCAACGCGGGCTGGCAACAGCCATGGGCCCAGGTCGCCTACGCCGACCTAGATGATACCGGGCCTTTCGAGATGGCTTGCAAACCCGCTTACGCATCTCGGCAGTTCGACAATGCATCTCAGTAGGATAAGTTCCAAGCGCGGACCTCGCCCGATTGCATTGAAAACATAGTGCGGCATGCTGAAACTGGACGCGCCCCTTGCGTGATAATTGAGCGTCGCAGTTCGGGCGCGGGACCGACCAAGGAGATGGCGGCTTGATCGTTGCGGGTTGAACCGTCAATATATCATGTCGAGTACGGTCTCCCGGTTCGGTCGTTCGACTAGGTTAGGAGAGTCGGTTCGCCTGATCACAACAGGAGGGGCACTTCCTATGGCTCGGGTTGGGCAATAGGATCAGTTTCGCCACCGGCAATGGTCGCTGCAGGTTCAATGCCTCACCAGCCCGGGCGTTTATCCACGTGGAAGACGGGCATGGCCCGAGGATGAGCTACCCAATTTCAATGGCAACGGTCATGGCAGCGCCATCACTCAAAAGATTCCTTCTCGTGCGGTCGTTCAAAATCGATTAGGCTTCGTCCTGCATCTCACCGATTGCATTCGAGTTGCTCCTACAACCGTGGGGAATGGTTGTGGCGGTAAACCAGATAGTTGCAAGTTTGATACGGCACCAACGCAACTGGCAGCTTCAAATATGGTAACGTCGCTAAGCGACCCTCGACCACTTTCGAAAGTTGCTGCAACGTTGCGTAGCGTGACCAAGCTCGCTAAACTTCCAGTCCAATTCGGCTTTGCAATTTTAACGTCCGGTGTGCGGTAACTTTCTCGCAAACTCAGAGGAGCGTTTAATGGCAGAAACAACCAGCAAAACACGACATGCCATGTTAGGAGTTAGCATTTTCGCTGCGCTCTCAGGCAGCTCTCATGCTGCAAGTTACGCTGAATTCTTGTTTAAGGAAAAATTCGAAGCTCACATCCAAGCGATGATCGCAGACGGCATCACACGCAACGATGCGGGTTACATCGCTTACGCTGCCTTGTCGCGTGGTTCGTACGAACTGTGTGGCGATCATTTATTTCCGAAGAGTCTGGCTTATGGCAGCTATCAACAAACACTTAAGGCAACATCGCTGCCGCAGATTGTTGTTGATCGGCACATGCGCGCTTTTGAAAACATAATGAAGGCAGAGTTTCAAAATGAGCGGGCGCTCATGCGATATTGCGGATCACAGCCGTAAGTGCGGCGGGCTCGGCACCAAGTCCTTCTTGAATGAGCAGCGAAGTAAATGGAGAGCGAAAACAAGCATCTTCCCGGCGGCCTCACCGTAAGGGGCTTTACTCCACGGTTTTGCAGTACGAGTGTTTGCGAATCACCTTGCCGTCGCGAAATGTGTAGACGTCACACCTCCTTTTTTGCCCATCGAGGCTGATGCCAGTGAGGGTCCATATTGAAACGCCAGCCTCGGCATCCGAATCTACAAAGTGCTGCGCGTTGCCGTAGCGAACATCCAGGAGCCCATCAGATCGTGTTGCCAGCGCGTCGCGTACGTTCGGTTTTCGCTCCAAACGAGAGCCCCAAGGCCCTGTTCCCCCGCTTCTTCAAGAATGGGACGTTTGAGCAAGAAGTAGTTCAGACTTACCACTCAGCCGACATGGTTGTCCTGGCGATCATGATGCCACGCGAGGTTGGCGGTCTGCAGCACACTGGTGGCTTTGCGTCACCTTGATTTATCGGCGCGAAGGGACTGATTGGCGGCTGACGCATGAACATGCTGACCCTGTCGTCAATGGCGTCAGTCTTGAACGGGCGGCGGCGCTTGCGCGTGGCGAAACGCTCTGACGTTCAACGACTGAAGTTAGCACGACCAGCGGCATCCACATCGATTGCTATAAATGCTGCACGCTTCGCGATGCGAAGCGAAAATGTATTCACGGCGAGGCTTGCAGGCGCTACAGCAGTTTAACAGCGGCACGCAATTAATGGACCAAGCCATGACCGACACTGTCACCGATCGCTTTCTTCGCTACGTCGTCATAGACACCCAATCGGATCCCAAGTCATCGACGCAGCCATCCACCGAAAAGCAGAAGGTTCTCGGCCAGATTCTGGTCAAGGAATTGCTGGAAATCGGCCTAGCGGATGCGCACATCGACGAGCACGGTTACGTCTACGCAACCATTCCATCGAATGTTGATAAGCCAGTGCCAGTCATTTGCTTTTGTTCGCACATGGATACCGCGCCTGACTTCACTGGAACAAACGTCAAACCGCAAATGGTGCTGAACTATGGCGGTGGCGACATCGAGCTTTCTCCACAGCAGATCATTCGCGTCAGCGACAATCCGGTGCTGCGCGATCAAATCGGCAATGATATTATCACGACCGATGGAACAACACTGCTCGGCGCTGACGATAAGGCCGGCATTGCCGAGATCATGACGGCAGCGCAACTCCTGATCGACAATCCAGATATCCGGCATGGAACAATCAGACTGCTGTTCACTACGGACGAAGAAATAGGTCGCGGTGTAGATAAGGTCGATCTGACAAAGCTGGCCGCACAGTTCGCCTACACGGTCGACGGCGAAACGGCTGGCCATATCGAAGATGAGACGTTCTCGGCCGATGCTGTCGAGATCACCATTACGGGCGTCGCCATACATCCCGGCTTCGCCAAGGGAAAGATGGAGAACGCCATCAAAATCGCTGGAGCGGTTATCAATCGACTGCCAAAGGACGCTGCGCCAGAGACGACGGCAGGCCGAGAGGGCTTCATTCACCCAACGGGTATGGCCGGTTCGATGGAAAAGGCCGTTCTCAGCTTCATCGTCCGTGACTTTAGCGAGGATGGCCTCAACGCCAAGGAAGCCATGCTCGAGATGCTGGTAAAGGATGTTATGGAGCACTATCCCAATTCCTCCTACACCTTCGAGATCAAGGAGCAGTATCGCAACATGAAGGCCATCCTCGACCGGCATCCGGAGATCGTCGATAACGCCGTTGAAGCTGTCCGACGCGCGGGCATGGCTGCGGTGCGCGGTAGCATCCGAGGCGGTACCGATGGTTCGCGGCTGTCGTTTATGGGACTGCCCTGCGCCAACATCTTCGCTGGCGGTCACGCGTTCCACTCACCGCTTGAATGGATCAGTCGGCAAGACATGGAAAAAAGCGTCAACACGCTTATCGAACTTGCGAGAGTCTGGGAGGAGCGCGCCTAGTCCCCTCGTTATCACACGGGAAACATTGCGCCTCCCATACGGTAGAACGGTGCCGGCCAGGCACAAATGGGCACACGCCGTCTCCATCCGCGCGTGGCAACGATGCTGCCGATGAAATGACTATCGTTGCGACACCCGGCCGTCTCGTGGCGAGACCACGATGTCAGTGTGAGCGACGCGGCCCCGCAGCCGTGCCAGACGCGCACGATTAACCGAGTGGTGAATCCCTTTGTTTCCCGTGAGTGATCTTCCTGAGGCTGTTTTGCGTAGATGATGTGCGTGAGACTGGGTAGTAATCGGGAAAGACAGATCGACAGATGCCGAGAAAAACTGTTCAAATGGATGACGATGCATTCATGGAGCATCTGAAGAAGGTCATCTCAGACTATCAAACACGCGCAGATCGGCTCATAATTGGAATCGATCATATTTTCGGGGGACGGGGAGGTCGCGAGGAAATCTCGATCGAAACCGCAGCTCACTACAAACGACTTATTTCCCACTATAAATACATCGTCACTCAATATGAGGCCAAGAAGGTGCCTAAACAATCGGGATGAGCAAACTTGCGTTTCAGCGGGTAGCCACCTTCGCGTGACGAGGTCGCAATGGCCGGGCTACGCCGCGTGAGTCCCGTCTCGACGTCGGGCGACCGGGCTATGTCAATTCACCAGTTTAGTTCCAACGACATCTGAGTTTGTTATCTTGAAACATACTTTTGTGGTTGTCATCGGACCACCGTTCGCTCCACTACCGCCTTGGCGAAATCGGACAGACACGAGAGAAGGGTCGGGCGAAACCGCCTGCAAGCCATGATTGAGCGAGGCCGGCTTCCAACCTAAGGAAGCGGTATGGCGGGGCCCGTGCCGGACTTCATTCACCTGTCGAAGCCTTGCACGAGTTCGCGGTTCAATAGACGTCGAGAAATGGATGCTGGCGCGATGGTGGGATCAAATGGAAAGCTGGAATTGGCGCGTATCGATAAAGACCTTGGCGTGAAGCTTAAGGCCTTTCGCTTGGCCTCTGGCCTCAGCCAGATGGCGTGCCTGCGTGTACTTTCCGAGTGACGACGATCAATCGGGTTCCCCAGTAAGGCGCGTTAAACTGGCCGTGAACCCATGAAACCGGGAAAGTGGGGGGTTAGGCAACTATTGACCTCCCAGGAATCAACCTCTCAGCCGTAATTTCAGCTGACGGCAGATTGTTCGCGCGCCACGTAGGCGAAGAAATCGTGGTCCAGCTCACCGCCGCTGATGACCGTCGGCTTCCAAGTGAGGTTCATAAAAGCCCGCTCGAACTTCATGGCAGATGAAAACCGTGTCGAAGAGATCATTATGTCTCAGAACTTAAACGGCGTTGCCCGAGGATGGACTTCCACTAAACCGGCCAGCGACGTTGTCGTCCGGAGGACGAAATTGCCGTGATTGCAGGGTTTGACATCCGAGAGGTTCCTGAAGCGGGTGACAGACAGGAAATATTTGCTATGGTCCCCGAGATTTCGGGAGGTTTTGGTGTTGGCCGAAATGGCATTTCCTATCACGTTGACAATACAATTGTGGGTCCGATTTTGGCCGCAGTTGGTCGCCGTAATGCTTCTTGGTATTGTTTTCTCCGAAGTGTTGATGCGGCTGGCCGTCTGGACGGCGTTCATGAACCATTCTGCCGGTCTCGGCGTCCTGACGTTGGTCGCGCTTACCCAACTGGTGACGACCGTGTCGATGATCCAGATCGTACGTCCGGGGCTGCCTTCAATTGCCCATGCCCAGGCCATTTCACTTGGGAGGGATCGTGCTACTGTGGAAAAGGGCCTCTCCCGGCTTGCAACAATTATCACCGTGGCGCTGCTTCCATTCTTTGCCTATTACGCGGCGTGGGGTTTCCTCGGCGATACGATAAGGCAATATTCGCGCCTCGCTCTTGCCTATGCACCGTTCGGCGAGGCCGGAGGCAACGTACTCGATGTGCTTGATTCCAAATGGCTGATACTGTCGGTCGCCATTTCCTGGGTTGTGCGCAAATTCGCGAAGATGATCCAGGGGAAAACGCAACGTTCGATCTGGCGCGTTATTATCGTTGTCTGCGAAACCAACTGGATATTTATCGGCCTCTACGTAATCAGCCGCTGGAAGGACATGTTCCTAACCTGGTTGGGCACGCGCAACATCGGTAATCTTTTCGATAGCCTCTGGACCAACTATGCGCATCCCGTCGGGTCTGCCTACGCGGCAGTGATGATCCCAGTCGAGCAAACGTCGGTGACCATGTCATCGGCGATCATCAACCTGTTTTTCTACGGGCTCCTGCCAGTAATTTGGCTCGTCATGGTCGCACTCGTCTATGGCTACGATGTGCGTGACGACACGGAACTGATGCGCGTCCACCACCGCGTCGAGCGTTTTGGCGAACGCTACAAGGCGATACCGAAGTTCCTGCGCGACTTTGTGGAGCATTTCATAGGAGGCTACCGGTCGCGCTACCTTCCCATCGCCAATGGCGTGCGGCTGACTCTGAATTCCGGTCTGATGCTCATCATTACACTCATTGTCGGCTATCGTTTCATCGATTGGGCCGCCGCTTGGGCCTGGATAGGCATGACGCGGTTGATCGGTCCGAATACCCTCGATACCTGGCAGGTACTGTCTGAAGGCGTGAGTTTGCTGTTCGGGAGCCCGTTTCAGGATTCATCAACCGGGATTCTTGTTGAGCCGCTTCGCATCTGCTTCCTCGCGGCTGTCATCGAGACGGCATTTTCCATGGCAAAGCGCTCGCGCCCCGCAGAGGCGGCAGAGGCATCAGTCTCGTGAGACAAATCTAAAGCGGGCGCGCAAACCGTAAATAAGAGGGTCTCTCGCTTCCGACACCGAGCGTAGGCCGCACTTCGGTCGCCACCTCCCTTGGGACAAGAAAGCTTTCTTCGATAACCATGCGCTCACCGGATTGGGCTCCAGAAAAGGCCGCAGCGCCGCATGACTTGATACCCTCTGCCACAGAGGGCATACCGGGAATTGAAGCCGGTTGCCACAGTCGCCCGACGGGATCGACGAGGCGGATCGAGCAGCCGAGCCAAAGATTCTGCAGATCCGGATTGCCGATCTCGACGAGGAAGCGGGCGGTGAGGGGAACTGAGCTTGAAGGAAGGGAAGACGCAGTCTTCAACACCTCCACTGGTTTTAACGAAACGAATTGCCAGTTGCTGCCGCCGAACCGTACGGTTTCACCTGCTGCTACATCCTTTGGCCACAGGTCATTGCCCGACAAAAGTTCTCTAACGCTGTCGTAGGACGTCTCGAATAGCGTGAGGGGTATCAGCACGATCAAGGACCACAGGCTCCGCCGTCGCCACATCCGCTCTGACTTTGTACTCATCTTGCTCAACACGATCTCAGTTCCCTGATACTGCCATGGGCCGGCGAATGTCAAAGCTGTCAAGGATCAGCGGCTGTCCGTCGTTAAACTTCTTGAATCGGTCAATTGCAATACGCACCTGTGAATCCAGCCGAGGAAACAGCTGGTTGGAAAGGATGAGAGTCGCACCACTGACTTGATCAGGCAAGGTTTCAAAGACAAAGCGCGCCGGCTTCGGTAGCCCCGGGTCGATAGCATGCGGCGGAAGGCCCGGCACATAGCCGGTGCGATCGGAACTGTCATATTGCAGCCCTGTGGGCCCAACCCAGCTCGCCTGCGCCACCACATTCGATGCGGTAGTGGCCTCAAGTTGCGCGCTCACCACGACCCATACTCCTGATGTCGTCAGGGTTTTGCTCGTGCCGAAACCCTCAACTGTAAGCTCCCGTGCAAAGGCAACGTCGTCGACCGTAACGTTGAAGAGCCGCGCGCGGACCGTTTCGTGCATTTTGCCGTATACAGGTATCGGACCTGTCAAATCCATGTAATGCGGCTTGGAATGCTGCATCCCATAGAGCAGTGCGACCGCCAGACAGAGGGCAATGATGTTGCCAAACCGGCGTTTCATTGCTCCTCAGCCTCAGTCGATGCCGGGATGCGCACGATACCGGCGGTGTGATCATTGTACCAGCCCGGACTGCCTGTCAGGTTGTCACGCGCTTTATAAGTCTTTGCAGTCACGAGCAGTTCGACCGTATCCGATGGCGCTGTATTGGCTGGTACCAGCCAGATGTAGGCCATTTTTTCTGTCATTCCCGGATGAAGGTCCGGCAGAAGTGAAGCGTCACGTTCCATATAGATCATCGGCTTTTCGGCCTGGGCATCTATTAGGGACGGCAAATGGAAAACACCGTAATAATCCTTTGACGACCTTGCGGTGAGGTTCGTCAACTCCGCCTCGAAAATCACTCCCCTCTGACCATCTTTTGGTGACACGCCGAAGGCTCGTTTGCTGGTAATCCGCGCAGAAAGCGGCTTGATTCGCCATTGGCCGGCATCGACGGTTTCATTGTTTGGATACTGCGGATACTGCTGATCGGGCGTCGCCTCGAACGCGCCTAATATGATTGCAACTGCCAACGCTGCGACAGTGCCTAATCCTGCTGTCAGCCAGGCGATCGCCTTGCTGCCAAGTTTCAGAACGCCAGACAACATTTGTTAATCATGCAACATCACAATATTCGATGGCAAGGCTGCGAATGAAGGTTTTCACGGCTAACCTTGCCCGCGATGCATAAACGCTTCCTGCCAGGGGCCGCCAAATACGATCGATGGGGATACGAACGGCCCCGCAAACGAGCCTAGTGCCGGACGGACCGATCGTGGACTGGGACCAAATCAAACGTTGGGGATTGATCAATCACATCCCGCAAGGCTCGCAAATCCTAAACTATGCGCCAAGTGTTTGGGAAAGATATTATTCAAAGATCATCGCGGCGCTGACGGTCATCGCGCTGCAGGCCGCGACGATCGCTGCGCTGATTATTCAGGACCGCGGCAGGCGCCGACTCCAGGCCGAGCTTGTCCTTGAGCGGCTGGAACTTGCGCACTTATCGAGAACGACGCAACTCGGCGACTCTCCGGTGCGCTCGCCCACGAACTCAATCAACCACTAACCTCCATATTGGCAATTTCGCAAACAGGGCAGATTGGCACCCATGTTTCTGAACAGATGAACGAAAGGTCACCGGATCAAAATATGGATCGCCTGGAGATAGCGCTGGGTTTTCGATCATAACTGTGAAATTCGCAATGCCCGCACCGTAAGTTTGGTCACCACGGCGACCTCTGGTTCGGGCAGTCGAACGCTTCGACGAACGTTCGGGAATTGTTACGATCTCCTCCGAGTTGAAACGGTCGT
>NZ_JBBNAM010000348.1:0-36820 GCF_037994425.1 Phyllobacterium sp. | reverse complement strand
ATCGTATGTAGTTGAGCGGGGGAGGCGCCTTCATGACATTCCTTTCAAAGACAGTTTCACGGCGATTGCCAATTTGGCAATGACGAAGAGATCATTACATGACCCTGTTTTTTTTGGCCATTGACGTTAAACTTATCGCGTGATCGCCGTGAGCTCGCAGTTAACATCCCAGCAGTGACGAGCGGTGCACGATCGCTGCCGCGCTGCATGCAGTAGGGGGCAGCAACGCACATCAAAAGGGCGAAAGGCGGTTTCGATGAGCCAGGAAAGGCGTGGCGGTGGACGGCGATCGCGGATGGCGCGCAACGGTACCGGTATTCCCCAGCTGCCTTGGCAGAATGTGGAGAACAACTACGCGCCAATGCAGATGCTCGATGATGAGCGTATGGACGCCCTGCATCGAAATTCCATGCGTATTCTTTCGGAACTGGGAATTCGCGTAATGAGCGAGAAAGCGATGTCGCTCTTCGAGAGAGCCGGCGCTATCGTCGATCGGGAGAATATGACCATCCGAATCGACGAATCACTTGTTAATGCTGCATTGGCGACGGCACCCTCTTCCTTCACACTGACGAGCAGAAACAAAGACAAGCAATTGCATATTGGCGGCACCGCCATGGCTTTCGGCCTGGTTGCTGGGCCCCCCAATGTCCATGACCGAATCAATGGCAGGCGTCAGGGCAATATTGCCGATTACCAGAACTTTACTCGTCTGGCCCATCACTTCAACGCGATCCACATTCTCGGCAATCAAGTCTGCGCACCGATAGAGCTGCCGGCTAATTCTCGCCACCTCGACACCTATTACACAAATCTGACATTAAGCGACCTCTGTTACCACTGCACTGCGATTGGCCGCGGGAGGGCCGTCGACGGTATCAACATGATGGCAATATCACGCGGAATAAGCGCCGACGACATGCGCGCCTCGCCGGGGGTGATCACCATCATATCGGTGAACTCGCCGCGGCTGTTCGATGATGCGATGGCGGATGGACTTATCGCGATGGCCGAGCACGGACAACCGGTTACGGTCACACCCTTCACGCTGATGGGCGCCATGACGCCGGTCACGCTGGCCGCGGCGCTCTGCCAGCAGAACGCCGAGGCATTGTTCGGCGTGACGCTGGCGCAACTCGTCAACCCGGGTGCGCCTGTCATGTACGGCGCCTTCGCGTCGAATGTTGACATGCGCTCGGGCGCCCCGGCTTTCGGCACGCCCGAAAACACCAAGGCCAACATCATCGCCGGACAACTCGCCCGGCGCTACCGGCTTCCGTACCGGACGTCCAACGCTAACGCCTCCAACGTCGTCGATCTCCAGGCGGCGTACGAGACGGAGATGGCAACCTGGGGCGCGGTTCTCGGCGGCGCCAATCTCATATACCACGCGGCGGGCTGGCTGGAAGGCGGCCTGACGGCTTCCTACGAGAAGCTCGTCCTTGACGTCGAAATCCTCCAGAATGTCATGGAGTTCCTGCGCCCGGTGCCGTTCGCTGAGGACGATCTCGGCTTCGACGCGATCAAGGCGGTCCCTGCTGGCGGGCATTTCTTCGGTTCCGAACATACGATGTCTCGTTACGAGACTGCGTTCTATCAGCCGATGCTCTCGAACTGGCAGAATTACGGCAGCTGGCAGGAGGCCGGCGGGCATGACGCCCTTGAACGGGCAACCGACATCTGGCAACAGGCGCTGCGCGACTATGAGGAGCCCCAGCTCGATCCGGCAATCCGGGAAGAACTTGATGCTTACATCGCGCGGCGACGTGAGGAAATCGGCACGGGAGAACCGTAAGTACGGGAGAAAGATGTGCAGCAGCCGGGGCGCGAAATACGCTTTGCAGTTCTGATGTTTCCAAACTTTCCGCTGATGGCTTTCAGTTCGGTCATAGAGCCCCTGCGCGCCGCAAATACGCTCTCGGGCGACAAACGCTATTCCTGGATCACCGTCGCGGCAGGCGGCCGGAAGATCGTCGCATCCAGCGGCATTGGCATAGAACCGGACTACGATATTCGCAATGCGCCTCTGGTCGATCGCATCGTCGTCTGTTCCGGAGGCGACGCTGACCACCTTGTCGCTGCAGACGAATTGGCCTGGATTCGCAAGAACCTGAGAGCCGGGGCGGAGCTCGGCGCGGTCGCCGATGCCGCGTTCTTTCTGGCGCGCAACGGCCTGCTCGACGGTCACGCCTTCACGCTTCACTGGACCAGCCAGCCGGCCTTTCGCGAGGCCTTTCCCAGCCTCGACATGCGTTCTGATCTTTATGTGATCGACCGGCGTCGCTTCACCTCGGCGGGTGGCGTCGGCAGTCTCGACATGATGCTGGACATGATCGCCACGGACTATGGGGGCGGCCTCGCCGGTCAGGTGGCTGGCTGGTACATGCATAGCCCGCTGCGCGCCAGCGTTGATCGCCGCATGATGCCGCTGCGCATCAGGACGGGGATACGCGACGAACTCGTATTGGCGGCGGTCGCGATCATGGAAGAAAAGGTGGAAGACGTTCTGCGCATGGATATGCTGGCCAGGCAACTCGGCGTATCGGCCGACAAGCTGGAACGGGCATTCCGGTCCGAGCTGTCGATGCCCCCAAATACCTATTACCGCAGCATGCGGCTTCGCCGCGCCGCCGACATGCTGACCCACTCAAACCTCCCGGTCAACGCTGTCGCCCTTGCCTGTGGCTTCGCAAATGCGGCCAATTTCTCAAGGGCGTTCAAAGCTGAATTCGGCTACGTGCCGCAGGGGGTGCGCCGCAGGCGGTCGATATCCGGCGAAGCGCCGCGTCTTGCGGCGATGTCGTGATTCAATTGCGGAGTTGCGCATATTTTCTGCGGAACGCGCGCAAGGCCGCCTGTCACCGGTTCTCCATTCTGCATCGAAAGGAGAACACTTCATGAGCATTGTCGTATTCGATCCCGATAGCGTGGAAGACGTGGATTTCAAGGACCGCATGCGCCATCCGGCGGCTGCCGATCCCGGCGGCGGGATGTGGCTTTCCGACACGGAGCCCTCCTTCATCAATGCCGACGCACTGCGTCGGGGTCGCCTGAGCAAGCTGCGCGCCTGGATGCGGGACGCCGGCTACGGAGGAGTGGTCTTGTTTGACCCGTACAACCAGCGCTACGCGACTGGCTCGCGCAACATGTTCGGGTATTTCCTGCGCAATTCGACCCGTTACTTCTTCGTTCCGACCGAAGGGCCAATTGTGCTTTTTGAATATCCGCAGAGCTATCACGTCTCCATGGTTCTCGATACCATAGACGAGGCGCGGCCTTCCAAACTCGTTTGGTCGTCCGTATCCGGCAAGGATGACGAGACCGCCGGACCATTTGCGGATGAAATCGCCGACCTTTTGAAACAGTATGGCGGCGGGTCGATGAAACTCGGTCTGGATCGCTGCAGCCATCTGCAAGCCCTGGCGCTGGAGAAGCGTGGCTGCGAAGTCAAGGACTGCCAAGGCGAAATACTCGCCGTCCGCGCCGTGAAGACGCCCGAAGAGGTCAAATGCCTGCAAGTTTCGATGGCCGGAGCCGAGGCAGCCGTCGCCGCGGTGCGCGAGGCCATCAAGCCGGGAGTATCGGAAAACGAACTGTTCGCGATCATGTATCACGAGGTTATCCGTCAGGGCGGCGAGTTCATCGAGACGCGGCTTTTGACCTCGGGCCAGCGCACCAATCCCTGGTTCAACGAAGCCAGCGGGCGGAAGATCCGGCCGGGAGAACTTGTAGCGCTCGATACGGACACGATCGGCTGCTATGGCTACTATTCCGACTTCTCGCGCACCTTCCGCTGCGGACCGGGCAAACCGACGCCCTACCAAAAATCGCTCTACCGTATGTCCTACGACCAGGTCCAGCACAATATTGGCATCGTAAAGCCTGGAATGGCGTTCCGCGAGATAGCCGAGAAGGCTTGGAAAATTCCTGAGCGCTTTGTCGATCAGCGTTATACTTCTGTCATGCACGGCGTCGGCATGCACGGAGAGACGCCGTTTATTGCCCACTCGATGGACTATGAAACCTACGGTCGAGACGGTCACCTCGTCCCCGGCATGGTCGTCTCCGTCGAAAGCTACATCGGCGAAAAGGGCGGCCGTGAGGGTGTCAAGCTCGAGGATGAAATCCTGATCACGGAAACCGGCACGGAACTCCTGTCGCGTTTCCCCTATGAAGACGAATTTCTGAGCGGGGAGATTTGATGAAGCGACCGCTTGCCCTTTCGCGCGGCAAGGTAGCCGCCATGTTCATCGACCTGCAGGAAGAGCACCGGCGCGACAAGCGCTATCTTGTCGATGGTTACGAGGCAATTCTGGCGAATGTGGCAAGGCTGCAGAAAGTGGTACGGCGCAACGGCGTGCCTGCCTTCCACTGTGCCTATATCGTCGACCTTGAGGCGCATGCGCGACCCTTTCATCCCGTGGAGGCAAATGGCAAATCCGCCTTCAGCGCTAAGGGCGATCCGTTGACGGCAATTTGCGCCGAGGTCGGCCCCGACAGCAGCGAGACGCTGATCATCAAGAATGAGGCAAGTGCCTTCGGCCTGAGTTCCCCGATCGACGCGCTAAGGGCATCGGGCATTGAATGGCTGGTCGTGGCCGGCGTCTGGACCGAGGCCTGCGTGGATGCGACCGTCAAGGACGCTATCAACCTTGGACTGCGCGTGCTGCTCGTCAAAGATGCGTGCGGCAGCGGTCAGGCAGCGATGCATCAGACGGGCATACTCAATCTAGCCAACCGGCTCTATGGCGGCGCCGTGGTCGATACGGACGCCGCGTGCCGTCTGCTCGATGGCGAAACGGCCGCCGCCTGGCAGCTCGAGGGCTCGGTGCCTCTTCGTTACACTTTCGCAAATGCGTCAGAGCTTTATGGGGAACTTTAAAAGAACAGCCGTAACGGCGGATCGGACCGGATGGAGATACTCAAATTCATTGCTGACAACATCAATGTCATCGGCACGCGGGCGCTCGAGCATATCTCGATCGTATTCGTCGCCGTCGGCATTGCGATCGCGACCGCGGTTCCGATCGGCATCGCCATTACCCAGTCAAAAAGCATGGCCGACACGGTCCTCTATCTGGCCTCGATGATGATCACCGTGCCTTCCATCGCGCTCTTTGGGTTGATGATCCCGCTGTTGTCACCGATTGGTCACGGTATCGGCTACGTGCCTGCGGTCATCGCCGTCATCCTTTATTCGCAGCTTCCGATCATCCGCAACACCTATACAGCCATCGCCAATGTCGATCCGGCCTTGCGCGAGGCCGCCAAGGGCATGGGAATGAGCACATGGCAGCGGCTGCGCCAGGTGGAAATACCGCTCGCCATCCCGGTGATCATGGCTGGCGTTCGCACGGCAGTGGTCATGAACATCGGCGTGACCGCCATCGCCGCCTATATCGGAGCAGGGGGGCTCGGCACATTTATCTCGCGCGGCATAAGTCAATCGGACCCGAGGCAGCTGGTGACCGGCGCCTTGGCCGTGTCCTTGTTGGCGATCGCCGCTGATCTGTTTCTCGGACTGCTGCAACGGCTGCTGACATCCAAAGGCATACAGAGCGGGGCAGAACGATGATCAGGCTTGAACATCTGACGAAAATATTCGGTCATCCCACGAGCGGTTTCGTCGCTGTCGACGATATAAATCTCGATTTGCCGGCCGGAGAGATCTGCGTTCTGCTCGGGCCTTCGGGCTGCGGCAAGACCACGACAATGAAGATGATCAACCGGCTCATCCAGCCGACGAGCGGCAAGGTCTTCATCGACGGCAAGGATACGAGCGCGATCGATCCCATCGAACTGCGACGGTCAATCGGCTATGTGATCCAACAGATCGGTCTATTTCCCAACAAGACCATCGCCGACAACATATGTATCGTTCCGGATCTTCTTGGCTGGGATCGCAAAAAGTCGCGCACGCGCGCGGAGGAACTTCTCGAACTCGTCGGCATGCAACCCGATCTTTTCCTCAAGCGCTACCCTAAGGAGTTGTCGGGCGGACAGCAGCAGCGTGTCGGGGTGCTGCGGGCGCTCGCCGCCGACCCTCCGGTGATGCTGATGGATGAACCTTTCGGCGCCATCGACCCCATCAACCGCGAGGTCATCCAGGACGAATTCCTGAAGATGCAGCAGGCAATCCGCAAGACGATCATTTTCGTGTCGCATGATCTCGACGAAGCGGTCAAGATGGCCGACAAGATCGCCATCTTCCGCAGCGGCAAACTCGAGCAATATGCGAGCCCGGACGAGCTTCTCGCCAAGCCCGCCAACAGCTTCATCGAGAACTTCCTGGGATCGGACCGGGCCCTTAAAAGGCTGCGGCTGGTGAGGGTCTGCGATGCCATGCTGACGACGTTTGACAGCGTCAGGCGGGACGATCCGATCGTGGCCGCGCGCGACATGATGCACAGGTCCGGACTTCCTGCAGTTCTGGTTGTCAATCCTGACGGCGTTGCGGAGGCTGTCATCAAAAAGGAAATGGCCGGGCACGCGAGCGGCAGTGTCGCTGATCATCTAGGGCCAGTCACCGCATCCGTATCCGTCAATGCGGATCTGCGCAACGCGGTCGCGCTCATGTTTGCGCATGATATGCCTGTGCTTCCCTGCATCGACGATGCCGGGAAGCTGAAAGGTGTCATGACCTATCGTTCGATCGTCGCCAATCTCGCCGGTGGAGACGAAGCATGAGCGCGGTGGCGGCGAGCGATACAGCAGCAGTTGCAACGAGACCCAGTCGGGCGGCTCCAATCGTGCTGTTGGCAGTGCTTGCCGCACTTATATACTGGCTTTGGGCCAGCGGGATGGCCGATGAGATCCTCGCCTACTGGGATGACATCACCTATCTGAGCCTGCAACACCTGGAGCTTGTCGCCTGGTCGGGAGGCCTTGCCATCCTTGTCGCCATCCCGGTTGGAATAATTCTGTCCCGCCCGTTTTTCCGCACTTTCTCGGAGGCGGCGATGCAGGTGTTCAACATTGGCAGCACCGTTCCGACGCTGGCCATCCTTGCCCTGTCCATGACCCTGCTCGGCATCGGTATCGTGCCTGCAGTGTTCGGATTATGGGCCGCAACGCTCCTTCCCATCGTGCGCAACACCTATGCGGGCCTACGCGCCGTTCCGCCGCACCTCGTGGAGGCGGCTCGCGGTATGGGCATGACACCCTCCCAGGTGCTTTGGCGGGTTGAATTCCCCAATGCACTTTTCGTCATTTTTGGCGGTATCAGGACCGCGCTCGCAATCTGTGTCGGTTCGGCGCCGCTGGCGTTTCTGATCGGCGCGGGCGGTCTTGGAGAGTTGATCTTCACGGGCATCGCGCTCGACGAACTGCCGATGATGATGGCCGGCGCAATTCCGACGGCGCTGATCGCTGTAGCGGTCGATTTCCTGGTCGGCCAGACCCAGTACTACCTCGTCCCGCGAGGCATCAATCCCCTACGCTGAAATTATAACGAAGAGAGGAACGTGAACATGGCATTGATATCGAAACTTACCAAATCGGTCTTGTCGGCCGTCGCATTCCTGATGATCGGCGGGCCGGTCTGGGCCGACACGCTGACCGTGGGCGGCAAGAACTTTACCGAGCAGTTGATCCTTGCCGAGATGACCAAGCAGTTGCTTGAAAGCAAGGGCTACACCGTCGACAAGAAGGACGGCATGGGGACAAAGATCGTCCGTGCTGCTCTCGAGAATGGCGAAGTCGATCTCTACTGGGAGTATACGGGAACATCGCTCATAACGTTCAACAAGGTGACGGAACGCATGTCACCGGAAGACACATACAAGAAGGTCAAGGAACTTGATGCCGAAAAGGGCTTGGTATGGCTGGCGCCGTCGAAGGCCAACAATACCTATGCCTTTGTCGTCCGATCCGACAATCCGAAGACCGACGGCATGAAAACCATCTCTGATCTCGCGGCTGGTTACAAGGCCGGCACCGCAATCATGATGGGCACGACAGCAGAATTTCCCAAGCGCCCCGATGGCTTGATCGGAATCCAGGAAACCTATGGCTTTGAAACCGGACGAGCCAATGTGCGCCCGATGGATCTCGGGCTGGCCTACAATGCACTTGCCAACAAGGACCTCGACACGATCGCGGCGCAGGCGACTGACGGACAGATAGCCGCTCTGAAGCTGCGCGTGTTGACGGACGACAAGGGCTTCTTTCCGAACTATGCCTTGACGCCTGTCGTCCGCAAAGACGTTCTCGACAAGCATCCTGACCTGAAAGAGACGCTCGAAGCGATCTCCACCAAGCTGGACGATGCGACGATGCAACGTCTCAACAGCGAAGTCGACGTCGATAAGAAGACGATCGAGACGGTTGCTGGCGAATATCTGAAGTCCATCAGCATGTGACCGACCGCTCATGCGCGCAAATGGATATGGCCAACTGGCCATGTCCAGCGCGCAACCGGCACCCTTCGCGGTACCTTTAACTCGAATAAGGAAGCTGCAATGAAACTCGCCTCATGGATCATAAGTGCCGCCCTGGCGGTGACCATCTCATTTTCGACTGCGACGGCAGGCCAGGCCGAGGGTCTGAAGGTAGGTGGTAAAGACTTCACCGAGCAGTATCTGGTCGCTGAAATGACGCGGCTATTGCTGGAAAAGAAAGGTTACACCGTCGAGAAGAAAGACGGTCTCGGTACCAGTATTGTGCGCGCTGCTCTCGAAACGGGCGAGGTCGATGTCTATTGGGAATATACGGGCACTTCTCTCGTCACGTTCAATAAGGTGACCGATTCGCTTACTCCCGAAGAAACCTACGCGAAGGTCAAGGAACTCGACGCGGCCAAGGGACTTGTCTGGCTTGCACCCTCGAAAGCCAACAACACATACGCACTGGCGATCCGGCAAAACAACCCGAAGACAGACGGCATAACGACACTCTCCGACCTTGCCAAAGCCTACAAGGACGGCAAAGAGGTTCTGATGGGTGCTACCGCAGAATTTCCGAAACGCGAAGACGGCCTCATCGGCCTTGAAAAAAAGTACGACTTCAAGGCCGGACGCGCCAATATTCGGCCCATGGAGATCGGTCTCGTCTACAATGCGCTTGCCAACGGCGACATTGACGTTGCGACAGTCGGTGCAACCGATGGCCGTATCGCTGCGATGAAATTGATCCTCCTGAAGGATGACAAGAATTTCTTTCCGAATTATGCGCTGGTTCCCGTCGTCCGCAAGTCCACGCTGGACGCTCATCCGGATCTCGAGCCGCTCTTGGACTCGCTGTCTGCCAAGCTCGACGATGCCACGATGCAGCGTTTGAACGGTGAAGTCGACGTCGAGAAGAAGCCGATCGAGACCGTGGCCAAGGCGTATCTGGACGAAGCAGGGCTGCTCTAACCAGGTGGTATTTTCGATGCAGCCCGACTACTCGCAGTTGATCGATGCCGAAACGTGGGCTTTCATCCGACGCATTAACGCGTTCTATCCGCCCGAGGCCATCCACTGGCCGATCGAGCGCAACCGTGAAGTGTACGGGCGCATGTGCCGCCAATTCCATGCGGCGATGCCAGTCGGAATTTCGGTCTTAACGACCGCTATCATCTTGCCGGACCGAATGGTGCCGATCCGGGTGTACACCAGTGAAGGCGGGGATGCAGCCGCGGCGGTGCTTTACTTTCACGGCGGGGGATTCATATTGGGCGGCCTCGACAGCCACGATGATATCTGCGGCGAGATATGCGCCAAGACCGCCATGACCGTCGTGTCGGTCGACTACCGCCTCGCACCCGAACATGTCGGCACGGCCGCGTTCGACGACGCGCTCACGGCTCATGATTGGGCTCACGCCACCTTCCAACTTCCTCTTGTTCTCGTGGGAGAGTCAGCAGGCGGCACCATCGCCGCGTGCCTCGCCGGTTTTCTTTCTGACCGCGGCCAGGCGCCAAAGGGCCAGGTTCTTATCTATCCTCTGCTCAGCGGCGTCAATGAGGGACCATCATATGACGCGCATGCATTTGCGCCGCTGCTCTCTGCGGCCGATGTCGAATACTATCGGAGCGTCCGTGGCAAAAACACTGAAGAAGACCCGCTCTTCACCCCGCTGGCGCGCGCCTCGTTTAGCGGATTGCCGCCGACGGGCGTCTTTGCAGCGCAATGTGATCCGTTAGCCTCGGATGGTGACATTTACTGCAAGCAGATCGTCGCGGCGGGGGGAATTGCTTGGGCCGAACAAGCGCCGGGCCTGCCGCATGGCTACCTGCGAGCCCGCACCACCTCGACACGGGCGCAGCAGGCCTTTGATCGCATCGCAACGAGTATCGCCACGCTTGGTCGCGAGGCCCGGCATCACGATTACCAGCATAACCGGATCGACAGCGCGTTCCGGCAACTCTCATGAGGAAATTCAAAAATGGCAAAAATTTCAAAGGTTCGCACGCGGCCGCTCGTCCTGCCGCTCAAGCAGCCATACCACTGGTCCTATGGCATCCGTGACTCTTTCGCGGTCAATCTCATCGAAATCGAAGCTGACAACGGAATGGTGGGTATCGGGGAATGTACGGTTGCGCCGGACCAGGCTGGAACAGTCGCCATCCTCAATCGTCTTGTCAAACACCTCATCGGCCAGTCCCCTCACGATGTGGCGCCGCTGATCGCGCGTACATTCAACCAAGAGTATCTCGGCTATGGCGCCAATATCATGCGCGCTGCCAATCAGATGTTTTCCGGGATCGACATGGCCATGTGGGACTTGCAGGGCAAGCTTGCCGGTCTCCCGGTTCATAAACTACTGGGCGGCGCCCATCGCAAGGCTGTTGGCTATTTCTTTTTTCTCCAGGGCGAAACGGCTGAAGAACTTGCGGCTCATGCCGCTGAGGGTTATGCGGCTGGTGAGCGGGTCTTCTATCTGAAGGTTGGCCGCGGTGAGAAAATTGATCTCGAAATAACTGCCGCCGTACGGCGGGAAATCGGGGATTCCCGTCTGAGACTCGATGCCAACGAGGGCTGGAGCGTCCATGACGCGATCAACATGTGCCGCAAGCTCGAGAAGTTCGATATCGAGTTCATCGAACAGCCGACCGTTAGTTGGAGCATTCCTGCCATGGCCCATGTGCGGGAGAAGGTTGGCATACCGATCGTCGCCGACCAGTCGGCTTTTACGCTTTACGACGTATATGAAATCTGCCGTCAGCGCGCGGCCGACATGATCTGCATCGGACCGCGCGAAATTGGCGGCATCCAGCCAATGATGAAAGCCGCTGCAATCGCCGAATCGGCCGGACTGAAGATCTGCATTCACTCATCCTTTACGACCGGCATAACCACATGCGCCGAACACCATATCGGGTTGGCAATCCCGAATCTCGACGATGGTAACCAGATCATGTGGCAACTTGTGCAGAAGGATATCGTCGCTTCCCCCGATCTTTCGCCCCGCAATGGCTGGCTGGACGCATTCCAGGGACCGGGCCTCGGATTCGAGCTCGCCCCGTCACTCATCGAAGCAGGTGAGAAGCGCTACGCCGAGGCTGCATGAGCATAACAGTTAAAGCTGTAAGTGAACTCGAGCGGGTTGCTTTGGCGGCCCTGCTCGCCCACGGCACAAACCCCAAAAATGCCGGGCCGGTAGCACGGGCCATCGCCCTTGCGGAAGCCGAGGGGAATTCCGTCTGCGGTCTGTTCTATCTTCCGATCTTTTGCGAGCATTTGAGATGCGGCAAGGTGGACGGAACCGCGACGGCAATTGTGGATGTCGATGGGCCCATCGTACGCGTGGATGCAGCATTTGGCTTCGCGCACCCGGCAATCGCTGCAGGCCTTGTACCCCTGGTCGCAGCCGCTCAGAGTTTCGGCATTGCTGCCCTGTCGGTACGCAACTCCTATAATTGCCTGGCGTTGGGTCACCATGTGCGGCCGATCGCCGATAGCGGACTTATCGGCATATGCATGTCAAATGCGCCGGCATCGGTGTCTCCGCCGGGAGCGCGAGAGCGGCTGTTTGGGACCAATCCCCTTGCTTTTGCTGTCCCCTCGATCGCTGGAGAACCTATTCTGGTCGATCAAAGCATGAGTGCCGTTACCAAGACAGCGATGATTTTGCGACGCCAGCGCGGGGAAGCCATTCCCGAAGGCTGGGCCCAGGACCGGGCGGGCAATGCTGTTACTGATGCCGCTGCCGGCCTTGAGGGTTCCCTGCTGCCGGCAGGGGGCCAGAAAGGGGCGAACATCGCATTGCTCATAGAACTTCTTGCCGCAGCGCTGACCGGATCACAGCTGAGCGTCCAGGCCAGTTCGTTTGGCGACAATGAAGGCGGCCCGCCCTCGGTAGGACAGTTCTTCATCGCCATTGATCCAGGTCATTTTGCGGGCCAAGAATTCGCGCGTTTGACGAGTGAACTCGCGAGCGCTTTCGACATGGCAAGGGTGCGGATGCCTGGCTCTGAGCGCAAACTCGCAACGTCCGTTCAGCTCGAATCCAATCTGTGGCGGGAGGCCTGCAAACTCGCCGCTCTTCGGATCTGACGGGGCACTTTAAAAGCCTGACGATGCGCGAGGACTGGCAGAATCGTGGCTGCAAGATGGGGTGAGATCAAAAACGGCTGGTGGATCGGGCAGCGGGTTTATTCCGCAACATCTCGCGTCGATTGAAAATCGCCCGGTTCGCTGTAAGCCCCCGGCGTACACACGGAAATGCGGTATCCAACCCGCGTATAAGAGTTTGCAAACCGTCGTCTTGACGCCGGTCTCTTACATTGCGCATTTGCCACACCACGCAGGACCAGCCATTATTGGCGGGACGAACAGTCATGGCCACGCCGCTTGCAAATGAACATAAGAGAGTTTCATTGCTATCAAAAACCAACTGCGCTGTGATGAACCAGCCGATTGGCGAGGCCTGCAACCGGAACAGGGAGCAATATTTTGGCGACGACCGCGGCCCTGGCAATTTTACTTCAATAACAGCTGGGTCCGATGTCGGATTGGCAAAGCATCGTTCGTCCTTAGGCCGCATATTCCGTCAAATTGGAGAACGACACGACCATGCCGAACACCATACGCCTGCATCGCGTTCTGGCAACAAACCCAGAAAAGGTTTATCGCGCCTTTATCGAGGCGGATGCGCTCGCCAAGTGGCTTCCGCCCAACGGTTTTGCCTGCACAGTACATCACTTGGAACCAAGGGTCGGCGGCACGTTCAAAATGTCGTTTCGAAATTTTACAACAGGCACGAGCCACGCGTTTGGCGGCGAATATGTCGAGCTCGTTCCAGGTGAACGCCTACGATACACGGACAAATTCGACGACCCTAACCTCCCTGGCGAGATGGAGGTGGCTGTGACGCTTAAAAAAGTGTCGGTCGGGACCGAGCTGCATATAACGCAAGCCGGTGTGCCAGACGTTATACCAGCTGAAGCTTGTTATCTCGGTTGGCAGGAGTCGCTGAAAAACCTGGCAAGGCTTGTCGAGCCGCAGATTAACGAATAGCGCATCAGGCTTGAGTACTGTCAGAACCGGATCGCGTTTTAGTTTCACGCGATCCGTGTAAGACCACCCAACGAGCTCAGTCTGGGATGCGGGCGATGACCTTGATCTCGAAGTCGAAGCCCGCAAGCCATGTCACACCGACAGCGGTCCAGTTCGGATAAGGCGGCTGACTGATAAACTTTTCACGTACCGCCATGACGGTCTGAAGCTGGCTAGCCGGTTCAGTGTGAAAGGTGGTCACGTCCACAATGTCGTCCAGGGTACAGCCGGCAGCTTTGAGGACCGCCACGAGATTTTCAAAGGCCAATTGCACCTGTCGCTCGAAATCGGGCTCGGGCGAGCCGTCGGAGCGGCTTCCCACCTGACCGGAGACGAACAGGAGATCGCCAGAGCGTATGGCTGCCGAGTAACGGTGCGCTTCATAGAGCCCATGCCGGTTGACCGGAAAGAGGGCTTGTCGTTGGATCATGGCTGCATTCCTTTTGAACTTCACGCTCGAGGCGCAAAATGATATACGTCTCGTATGTCAATGGATAACACATGCGTATCGTATGTCAAATCGGCATACGCACCGTATGCCAAACCGGGAGATGATGGTGATCACCAAGCGCCGTTCGCAGATGATGGAAGAAACGCGAGCAAAGCTGATAGGCGCTGCGCGCAAAGCCTTCGCCGAAAAGGGCTACGCAGCTGCCTCGATGGACGAACTGACCGCCGATGTCGGTTTGACGCGGGGTGCGCTCTACCACAATTTTGGTGACAAGCGGGGACTGCTGCAGGCCGTGGTCAATCAGATCGACGTGGAGATGGCGGAGCGTGCAAGGGTCGCAGGCAGCCGTGCCGCGAACGACTGGGATGGACTTCTGGCCGAGGGGGTCGCCTATATCGAGATGGCGTTGGAGCCAGAGATCCAGCGTATCGTGCTGCTCGACGGACCGGCCGTCCTCGGCGATCCCTCGCACTGGCCCAGCCAGAGCAGCTGTCTTGAGACGACGACAGATAAGCTAAGGGTACTGATTGCCCAAAAAATCATCAAGCCCGTGGACGCCGAAGCGGCCGCGCGGCTCTTAAATGGCGCCGCCCTTAACGCTGCGCTTTGGATCGCTGCAAGCCCTGACCCGCAAGACGTGCTCGCCAGAGCCGTCGAGGCGTTTCGGTGCTTGGCTTCGGGCCTGCTGCAGCGCGCCGTTTGATTACGGCAGCTGCCGGGATCAGAGGAGTAACCGCCCGCATCAACAATAAGTGTTATTTGACACTTCATCCATCTCGCGTTGAGATCACGGCATGGGAACGGGCGCACGGGTCATTTTACGCGTTGTTATCGCAGTCGCATTATTTGCGGCCATCGGTGTCGGATGGCTCTCACTTCAACATTCAAATTTCGAGCGCGACCGCACCATATCGGAGTGGAAATCGCTTTCCGAGACGGAAAGCCTTTTAAAGCAGAAGCCTGTTCCTGAAGCGTGGGCAGCGGGCGTGTTTGTTTCGGAGCGGGGATTAAACACCGCGCTTCAAAGCCTGAAGGACGCACAAATTGCCTATGACCCCGAGTTTAAGGCAGATGAGGACACTGTCGTAACTCTGCGGACTATCACTGCCAACTTTCAACCTGGTTTCGCCTGGGTATACCTACGCCTTGACGCCTATTCGAAGAAGCGAAATCTGACCGTAAAGTTTGCTGGCCAGGCCTCGCTTGTTTTCAAAGGGATAGAAGAGGGGGAGGACGGGAACGCCCAAGCCGTCTTCGCAATCTCTCTGCTAAGACTCGATCCCGAATTCGGATGGGGATGGTTCAATGTCAAGTTGCGAGGATTTGCGAGCGAGCTCATCGAAACGGGTCTCATGCTGAAGCTCACCGAGGCCGTCAACATGAAGCTCCCGTTCAACAACACCATCACTTACGATCTGAAGCACGATCTGACGAAGACCTTTGCGGTCCGCGATCCGCAAGACGAAAACTGGATCAAGGTGCAGATCACCGTTCCGTCATATGAGCTGTCGGCAAAGATTCACACTGCCAACGCCGTCGTCCTCGACGGCGGAATATGGCTGCTGACCGATTTCAACGAAAGACCTGTGGCAACCAGTATCAACGAGCCTCCTCCCGAGATCGGGGCTGACGTCATCAGGAAGCGGAAAGATCTGCAGCAAATCCGGATGCCGAAGTTAAACGATGCAGATATTGCTCTTTGGATAAACGGAACAGTTGCGCGCCTCGGTCAAGACAAATTCAATCAACTCCCCGCTGCAAACAGGACTGCAACCGTCAAGTCGGTGCAATTCAAAGGCCTGCTTGCTGACCAGAAATGGAGAGACGATATTCTAGGCGAGGGTGGGATCATCGCCGCGCTTCCCAACAAAGGTGCAGTTGCGGCAACAGTCGTAGTCAATGAAGTCCGCATGTCCTGGACCAAAGGCAGACGCTTGAAGCTTTCGTTCAATGCGCAGGCCGATGCCAGGGCATCCATAGATCTGCATGTCGACCCCTTGACAGGAAAAGGGGTCGGCACGACGGTCGGCCTGCTCGGAAATACAGCCGTAGCATCCGAGATTGATGCAGGCATCGAAATTAGCGAGGTGGGCAGCAATAAAGTCGTAATGCTAAAGCCCAACATCGGTTGCCGCGACATCAAGCTGACGCTTAAGACGGACGGAAAAGCCAGATTTGAAGAAGCTTGGGTATCCGTTCCATCGCTCGGAGCAAACGTTACTCTTCCCGTTGGCATGCAGACAGCCGCTGATGTCCTCATCTTCAGTGATTTGCCCTTTCAAACCCGGGGCCGTGGACCGGGCGGCAAACCCCTCAATGTCAAGAACGGGAACGACCACTTCCTGTTTACATCAGCGTGGACCACGGCCGATTATGAATTCGTACCGAAGCGGGTCGAAGGTGACGATGCGGGCCTTTGGATAACAGCCAAACTGCTCACGAAATTCCTTGACTCCGAAGCGGCAGGCTTCGATCGCGCCGCTCAAGAAAAGAAACTGGCGACCTCAGCAAGCGAAGGACAGGTCATGCTCAACTGCCCGGGCGAGCCCGGCTTTGCCCTGACGATCGGCGATCTTGAATTCGGCGATGACAACGAGCTCGTGAAATTCTTCCAGGAACGCGGGCTGCCGTTGCCGCAGATCCGCGGTGGGGTTGGCGGCACGGGGCCTACGATACCATCCCCGATAGCGCCCACTCCCGAGCCGACAATTCCGAATATACCCTCGCCAATCGCGCCTACGCCCGATCCCGCGGTTCCGAACGCACCCTCGCCAATCGCGCCTATGCTCGATCCCACTAGTCCGAAAATACCGTCCCCAATAGCGCCCACTCCCGGCAACCCGGTAGACATGTTGCGCGACCTCTTGTGACGAAGACGCTGTCGAAACAGCGTTTTGTTCAGACCGAAAGGGGGCCACCGAACACCACCGGATCGATGACGAACCCGGCAAAACTGTTTTCCCTGGCAGGGCCGGTCATCCAGCTGAAGACCAGCAGCATGAGGGCCTTTGAGGTAGCCGAACTGTTACCCAACCGCCGCCGAAGCCTGAACCGCTCGTCCTTTGATTTAAGGACGCTTTATTCCCAGGTAAACGTCGAAGCGTTCAAACAATACACTTGAAAATACAGATTTACATTTGTAAGGTGGTTTCACCTCACAATCGCACGGGACATCTCGATATGAGCCGCGCCCTCTTCATCCGTGGAGCTCTTGACGCGTATGTTGCGCCCTTCAACCTTCGCGAGGGTAGCCCCGGAGAAGTGTTGATCGACGTCGCGTGCGTTGGTCTGTGCGGTTCGGATCTGCACTACTATAAGGACGGTGGCATAGGATCGGCGGTGATCAAGGAGCCTTTCGTTCCTGGCCATGAGTTTGGCGGTTATCTCTGTGAGGACTTCGACGATCTGGGACTGCGCAAGGGAGCACTCGTTGCGGTTGATCCAAACAAGGCTTGCGGTGATTGCGAGTTTTGCGACAAAGGATTTGCCAATCTTTGCCCCAATGTGAAATTCATCGGCGCGCCACCCTTCAATGGTGCCATGACCGAGCGTATCTGGGTTCCGGCGTCACAGGTCATTGCCTTGCCGCAGGACATTACGCCGCTTCAGGCAGTCATGTTGGAGCCTCTCGGCGTTGCAATCCACGCCGTTGATCTTGCCAAACCGAGACTTCTGGAGCGAGTGGCTCTTATCGGTTGCGGGCCCATTGGCCTTCTCATTCTCCAGGTCCTGAAGGTTGCCGGAGCTGGAGAGATACTTGCTGTTGATCCGCTTCAGCACCGACGCGACATGGCTTACAAGCTTGGTGCGGCACACGTGGGCACATCAGTGGATGACATTCGAGAATGGACAGCGCGCGAAGGCGCGCCGTTGGTCATCGAAGCGACAAACTCGCCCCTTGGATTTCGCGATGCTGTCCTTGCGGCAAAAATTGGTGGTCGCATCGTGCTTGTCGGGATTCCTGACGGGGACACCTATACATTGCCCGCCGCCGAAGCGCGTCGCCGCGGACTGAAGATCAAATTCGCACGCCGGATGGGAGAGGTCTATCCCCGTGCCATCGAACTCGTCGCTGGAGGAAAAGTCGATGTCACGTCGCTCGTGACCCATCAAGTCGGCTTGGACGAGGCACCCGAAACGTTCCGCAACCACGCGGACAATGCGCCGGGTTACATCAAGAGTCTGATCTATCCGAAAGGCTTTTCTAAACTGGGAGGATAACGTGAGAAAGCTTTTATATGCATCACTAAGTGCTATGGCCTTGCTGGCAGGCGTGGTTTCGTTGCCATCAATTTCACTTGCTGCTGACTGGCTTGAGACTGCAGCACAACCTTTCAAGGGCAAGGAAATAAATGTGATCTTCCTGGACCGTCCGGGGTATCGGGCGATTATCAAGCTTTTGCCCGAGTTTGAGAAAAAAACCGGGATCAAGGTCAACTACGAAATCGTGCCATACGAGAATACGCGCGAAAAGCAGGTGCTCAATTTTACATCGAATGGCGATCTGACCATTGCACTTGTCGATCTCGTCTGGATCGGTGAGTTTGCCGAGAACAACTGGATTGCGCCGATCGACGAGTTCACCGCCGACAAATCCATCACCGATCCCAATCTCAAGCTCGAGGGCTTTTTCCCTCTGTTGCTCGACGCCTTCGGTTCATGGGGCGGCAAAACCTACGGCCTTCCCTTCGACAATTATTCGGGGTTGCTGTTCTACAATTCTTGCCAGCTCAAAGAGGCCGGATTCGACAAGCCGCCAGCGACCTGGGATGAGCTCATGAAAGATTACGCCCCGAAGCTGACCGACAAGGCGAAGAACCGCTATGCCTTTGCCTTGCAGTCCCTGCGCGGCGAAACCCAGTCGGCCGACAGCTTCATGCGGGTGCTCTGGCCATTTGGCGGGTCGCTCCTGACCAAGGACTTCAAGTCCAATCTCCTCAGCCCCGAAAGCCAGAAGGGTCTGACGTTCCGCCAGGACCTCATGCAGTACATGCCGCCCGGGATCGTAAGCTTCGATCATGCTGAAGCCGTCAACGCACTGGCTCAAGGTCAGGTCTCCATGATCACCGAGTGGTCGGCGTTTTACGGAACGCTTACCGATCCTGCTACATCCAAACTTGGTGATTGCCTCGGCGTCGCGCCAGAGCCCTCGGGGCCTGCTGGCCGGTTGCCAGCGCTCGGCGGGTTTTCCCTTGCTGTCGCCCAGCAGGCACCGGACGATCTGAAAAAGGCATCCTGGCTGTTTATCCAATGGGCAACATCTGAAGAAATTGCCCGCCAGTATGTCGAAGCAGGCGGTGTTTCGGGGCGAACCTCCATCTATGAGCAGCCCGATATAAAGGCGAAATACAAGTTCGTAGACCCTATGGTTGCGTCGTGGCAAAAGGGCGTGCCGGAATTCCGGCCCCGCTTCCCTGCATGGCCAGCAATTTCTGAAGTCGTCGCCGAATTCGGATCCAAGATGATGCTGGGTGAAGTGTCGACAGAGGCGGGCGCCAAGGAAATCGGCACGCGGATGGAAACCATCCTCGGCAAGGAAGGCTACTATGACGGCAAGAAGGAATTGCTGCAGTAAAGCCTAGGCGCAGCTGCGGCGTTTGCACCGGGCGGGAACAATTTGCTTTTGCCCGGTGCGCCAGAAAACCTCAAATGCGGGAGGTCATGTTGCCAAGCCAATACCATCAGGCGCTTGAAGAAATGTCGGCTGTCTTCGATCGCATTGACGATCGGGGCGTCGATGCGGCTGTTGACGTCATCGCAAAAGCTGAACGGGTTGCACTATACGGGGTCGGACGCGAAGGGCTGCAAGTCAAAGGCTTCGCCATGCGACTGTTTCATTTGGGCATTCGGGCTTCGGTTGTCGGCGATATGACAACACCTCCCATCGGTAAGGGAGATCTGTTGATCGTTTCAGCTGGGCCGGGCGGGTTTTCCACCGTGCTAGGGTTGATGGGCGTAGCAAAGTCGGCCGGCGCGCAAACGCTGGTCGTAACCGCCCAGCCAAAGGGCGAGGCACCCGAGCGCGCCGACCACGTTTTAACGGTTCCAGCACAGACAATGGCTGATGACCGGGGTGCAACAAGCTCAGTGCTACCGATGGGCTCGCTGTTCGAAGGGGTTCAATTCATCCTGTTCGAGGTGATGGTGCTAAAAATAGGGCAGCGGCTTGGAGTTTCAACGGAGGCAATGCGTGCCAATCATACCAACCTGGAGTAAACGCAACAGCGTGTTAAACGAAGGCAGGGAGAAAACTTCGTGGGGCAAATACGATCCAGACTGAATCCGGGCTATGGCCGCTGGACGCCGTTCTGGTTTCTGGCACCGGCCGTGTTTACCCTGCTCGTGATCGGCATCTATCCGACCATCGCTGCGCTCATCACTTCATTTCGTCGCTACAACATCACGCGCCCGCGTGACGGGTTCCCCTTCGTTGGCTTCGATAATTACCTGAACGTTCTATCTGACCAGACCTTCTGGCAATCATTGGGACTGACGGTGCGGTTCTTCCTGACGGTGCTGCCGTTTCAACTTGCAATTGGGATCTGCATCGCCTTGCTGCTCCACCAGCCGGGCTTGAGCATGCTGCGCGCCGTTGCCCGCGTATCGCTCGTCGTTCCTCTCGCCACGACCTATGCGGTCGTCGGATTGATCGGCCGACTGGTTTTCAACCGCGACTTTGGCGTGGCCAACCAGTTTCTCGACATGATAGGAATTGGCGGGCTTGACTGGCTCGGGTCGACGACCGGAGCGTTTATAGCAATCGCCGTCATGGATATATGGCAGTGGACCCCGTTCTGCGCACTCATATTTCTAGCCGGACTGTCCATGGTGCCGGTCGAGATCGAGGAAGCAGCCAGACTGGAGACAAGCTCCAAATGGGCGCAATTGCGGCATGTGCAACTGCCTTACCTGTTGCCCGGCCTCACAGCGATGCTGATCCTGCGCTCGGCAGACATTCTTAAGCTTTTCGACATGGTCTTCGTGATGACCCGGGGCGGGCCAGGTGCTGCGACCGATCTCGTGTCGGTCTACATTCAGCGTGTCGGCTTCCGTATCTTCGATATGGGAACGGCTTCGGCCCAGGCTATCTTATTGCTTATCGTTACCATTTTACTTAGCCGGCTCTACATCAGGCTTATCTACAAGGAGATCGAATGATGTCGAATCCGCTTCGCCGCCTGATGCATGCGCTGGGGCTGATCATTGTCCTCAGCTTCACCCTGTTTCCGTTCTACTGGATGGTATCCTCGAGCTTCAAGGACCAGACAGATTTGCTGGCTTCCCCGCCGGTCTGGCTATTTACCCCAACGTTCACCAATTACGCTGATATTTTCTCGGATGAAAAGGTGTTTGGCGCCATCATGAACTCCCTGATCATCGCCACATGCACGACGGCGCTGTCAGTCCTTCTTGGTGCACCGGCGGCCTATGCACTTGCGCGCTATGATTTTAGAGGCAAGTCCGATCTGTGGTTCTGGTTCATTTCAAATCGCATGATCAGTCCGATTGTTCTTGCCCTGCCGGTCTATTTGTTGGCCCTGCAGCTGGGCCTCCTTGATACGCACGTCGTCCTGATCCTGATTTATCTGACATTCAACCTGCCCATCGTCGTATGGATCTGTACCGATCAATTCCGATCGATCCCGATCGAGCTGGAGCAGGCTGCCCGCCTTGACGGCGCAGACCAGTTCACGATCTTCCGCAAGATATACATTCCGCTTGGCCTGCCCGGGATCGCGGTATCGGCGATTTTCAGCTTTATATTCTCATGGAACGAACTGCTTTACGCGCTTGTTTTAACACGGCGCACTGTCCAAACAGCGCCGGTGATGGCGACAAGTTTCATGTCCGGTTATGAGCTGCCCTGGGGCAAGATCATGGCGACGGGTACCGTCATCGTTTTGCCCGTAACAATATTTGCCCTTTTGGTCTCAAAACACATGGTCCGCGGTCTCACCATGGGGGCGACCAAGTGATTGGTTCAAAGACATCTGCTATCCCGCTTGGACTTAATCTCTCCTTTTGTGTCAAGCGATGGGTGACCCCCGAACTATGGGCCCCGCTCGTGCACGAGAGGCTGGGCATCGATCTGGTCCAGATGTCGTTTGACCTTGTCGATCCAATGTGGCCCGACGACGTTCTCGACGATTGTGCCAAGGAAGTTCGTCAGACCGCCGATCGATATGCAATCACGATCCACAGTGCCTTCATTGGACTGGCGCACTACACATTCAATCAGTTGCTTCATCCAAACCCAAGGGTTCGCGATGTGGCAGAGGCCTGGATGCGCCGCGCCTATCGGTTCGCGGCTCTTGCCGGGATCAAACGCGTCGGTGGTCCTGTCGGCGCGATTGCATCACGACTTGATGGTGTGGAGGCAGAGAGCATTCCAGCAGCCGATTATGATGATCTTATTGTGCGGCTCGGCAGGCTTTCGCTGGCGGCAAAGGAAGCCGGGATCATCGAACTTTATATCGAGCCAACGCCCTTGCGACGCGAATGGCCGTGGACCATCGCGCAGGCTGACCGCATGGCGAGGGACCTTGGCAATACACCAATTCCCTGGAAATACTGTGTCGACTGGGGACATGGCACGTTTGAGCCGCTTTACGGACGTTACCGAGCAAGCATGGCCGAATGGTTTGTTGGTCTCGCGCCCCACATCGGCATGGTCCACCTGCAGCAGACCGACTTTCAGTACGACAGGCACTGGGATTTCAGCGAGCCGGGGGCGGTCAACCCCAACGACGCCGCGCGGCTGCAGCGTGAGTGCGGACTTGCCAGCCGACCGGTGTTCCTTGAAGTGTTCTATCCGTTCGAGCGCGACGATGCATCGATTCTGAAGGCGCTCGCCCATACGATATCCCTCCTCAAACCGGCTTTTGCCTGAGATTGAATTGATTGACCCCTCTGCCTATGATGCCAATACAATCTTCCAGGTCGATACGAACCAGGTCAGGGCCCGCGTCGCGTGGTATTATTACGTTGGAGGACTTACCCAGCAGGAGATTGCCGACAAGCTCTCCATCACGCGGCTGCGTGTGAACAAGATCGTCGTGCAAGCGCGAAGCGATGGATTGGTCAGCGTCGATATACGCATGCCGCTCACCCAGTGCGTGGCGCTGGAAGAACGGTTGAAGGAGCGCTTCGGGCTCGTCGACTGTTCTGTGGTGCCGTCGGTTTCACAGTCAGAAGATCTCCACCGGGTTCTTGGGCGCGCGACAGCCGCAATGCTCGACCCCCTCCTTGTTGACGGCAAGGGGTTTGGTATCGGTTGGGGCCAGACCCTATCGGCAGCGAGGCGGCATTTGACGCCTCGACGCTTAAGCAACGCATGGGTCGCGGCTCTTATGGGTGGTCTTACGCGCGGTTCAGGAACGAATACGTTTGAGGTTTCCACTGAGTTTGCAAGGATTCTTGGAGCCGAATGCTATTATGTCGCCGCGCCGATCTATTGTCCCTCAAGCGAAAGCAGAACGACGCTGCTCACACATTACGGCCTTGCCGAAGTCATGGAGCGCGGCCGCAACACTTCGGTTGCGCTCATCGCGTGCGGCGACCTTTCGGATCATTCTCTCCTCGCCAAGACACAGATCGTCACCGAAAATTTGCCGACCCTGAAAGCGGCGGGAGCGGTCGGCGATATTCTGGGCGTGTTCCTCGACAAAAACGGCGTTCCTGTCGATCATCCTTTAAACGAGCGGGTGATGGCCATGCGCCCGGCGGACCTTAAGCTCATTCCGTCATCCATCCTGGCGTCAGGGGCAATGCACAAGGCGCCCATTATCAGGGCGGTATTGCAGGCCGGCTACGTTAACCGGCTTGTAACGGACGAAGATGTTGCGGAAACGATCCTGAAGGCGAGTGCATGAAGGCAATAGAAGAACAGGTGAGGTTGCGATGAGGCATCTCCTGGCAATTGATGTCGGCACCTTGTCAGCGCGCGCAGGTATCTTCGATAGTGAAGGAGCCCTTGAGGCAACGGCGTCTGCGACATTCGCGTTGATGAAACCTTTAGAGCACCATGCGATCTACCGCATGGATGATATCTGGTCTGCAGTCTGTTCAGCGGTCAATCAGTGCCTGGCACAGCTGCCAGATGCCGCATCCACAATTGCAGGAATGGCGTTTGACGCCACGTCGTCGATTTATATTGATGCCGAAGGCGAACCCCCACTCGATGGCGGCGGCGACGTCATCTGCTGGATGGACCATCGTGGGCAATTCGAGGCATTGGAGGTTGATGCGACCGGTCACAGGTTCCTCAACCATGTCGGCGGATCGCTCTCCCCGGAAACCAATCTGCCAAAATTGCTCTGGCTGAAGCGTAAACGTCCCGACGTCTGGGCGAGGATCAAAAGCGCTCGCGATCTTTGCGACGAGCTGGCGAGGCGGGCAACGGGCACGGATCGCCATTCCGTGTGCGGCCTTGCTTGCAAATGGCCCTACCTGCCCAATGAAAAGTCCCCCTGGTGCGTGGACCTTCTTGATCAGCTTGGCATCAGTGAGCTCACGACACTAGGAAAACTGGCTGATAAGCCGGGAAGGGTAGGCGAAATCCACGGCCGCGTATCCGAAAAAGCGGCCCTTAAACTTGGCATTCCGGCCGGTGTGCCGGTGGCAATCGGCCTGATTGATGCGGAGGCCGGGGCGCTTGGCGTTTTAGGACGCAACTACGTTGACCGAATGAACAAACTGCTTCCCATGATCGGCGGTACTTCGACCTGCTACATGCCCTTTGCCAAGGAGGAACGCTTCGTGCCGGGGGTCTGGGGTCCGTTCAAGGACGCCGTCTTTGCGGGCTACTGGATGCACGAGGCAGGTCAAAGTCTTTCCGGAACCGCCCTTGATGCCGTTCTGGAACATCATCCGGCCAGTCCCGGCGCGCCCAGCAGCGCACTCCACCACCAAACGGCGACCCGCATTCTCGAACTTCTGGACGAGGAGGGCTCGAGGTTTGCTGCGACCCGCCACATCGTTCCGGACTGGCTTGGCAACCGGGCGCCCTTAGGCGACGGGCGCGTGCGCGCCCTGTTGACCGGCGTCGGGACAGAAACCAGCGAGCGCGCGTTCCTTGAAACCTATTACGCCACAGCGCGAGCCCTCGCGCTTCAAGCGCGTCACATCATTGATCATCTCAATGCCCATGGCAGCTACGCGATCGACAGCGTCGCACTGGCAGGCGGGCATGTGCACAATCCGCTTCTCGTAAGACTGTACCGCGATGGGCTCGGTGCGAAGTTGATCGTGAGTGACGCCAAGGAACCGGTGTTATTGGGAACAGCAATGGTTGCTGGCGTTTCAGCAGGCATCTATCCGGACCTGTTTGCCGCGCTTGATATCATGGCACCTCGACAGGAAATGCTGGAGCCCGATCAAAGCTGGCAATTGGTCCATGATGCCGCATACCGGATCTATCTGAATCTTTTCAACATCAGGAACGAGGTGGAGGTCGCCAGTCGGGCGCTTGAAGCCATTATGCCCAAAGAACAGAGCGGAGCCGTCTAGAATGCCATTTCTTCGTCTCGATAAAGTTGTCAAGCATTACGGTGAGCACTCGGCTGTACAGGGCGTCAGCTTCTCGGCCGAAAAGGGCGAGTTCGTCGTTTTTGTTGGCCCTTCCGGTTGTGGCAAGTCGACCCTTTTGCGCATGATCGCCGGCCTTGAAGAAATCAGCGATGGCGATGTTCTGATCGACGAGAAGGTTGTCACACATGTGGAACCGGCCAAGCGCGAGGTCGCGATGGTGTTCCAGTCCTACGCCCTTTATCCCCATATGAACGTGTTCGAGAATCTTGCTTTCGGTCTGAGGATGGTCAAGACCAGCGAGGATGATATCAAGCGACGGGTGTCGGACGCGGCGCGCATATTGCAGATCGAACCATTGCTGCAGCGCAAGCCGCGGCAGCTTTCCGGTGGCCAGCGCCAGCGCGTCGCGATCGGCCGCGCCATTGTCCGAAACCCCAAGCTGTTTCTGTTCGATGAACCTTTGTCGAACCTCGACGCCGAATTGCGCACCCAGATGCGCGTCGAGATCGCCAAGCTTCACCGGGCCCTCGGCGTGACAATGGTCTATGTAACCCATGATCAAATCGAGGCCATGACGCTGGCTGACCGCATCGTTGTGCTGCGCGCGGGGCTTGTCGAGCAAGTGGGAACACCAACCGAACTCTATGACAACCCGGCCAACACATTCGTTGCCGGATTTATCGGCTCGCCAAAAATGAACTTTCTTCCGGCGTCGGTTACCGGTGCGACAGACCGGCAAATCACCGTATCGAGCCCGGCATTTACCGGGGGCCGCTTAAGCGTTGCCACAAAACGTCCGCACCAGGTGCGGGTAGGGGACAACGTGACCGTTGGAATGAGGCCGGAACACCTTGAACTACAGGCCCACGATCCCGTCTTAACATTAAAGGCTGACTTTGCAGAATATCTCGGCGGGGCAAGCCAGATCTATGCTCAGCCTGACGCAGGGGCAGTCATGACCATTGTTGTTGCCGGGCGCCCGCCCATTAGCAAGAACGAAATGCTGCCCATCGGAATAGCGCCAGATCATATCTATCTTTTCGACAAGCAGGGCCTTGGAATTTGACCACTTATCTCGGGATTGATGTTGGCACGTCTTCTGTCAAGGCCGTGCTTATCGATGGCAACCAGAATGTGATTGCTGAGGCATCATCACCGGTTGAAGTCTTGCGCCCACGGCCGATGTGGTCGGAACAGAATCCTGAAGGATGGTGGATCGCCGCGCAGGAAGCGGTTGCGCATGTGCGCGAAGTCGCACCACAGGATTTCCTGGAGCTTGAAGCCATCGGCCTATCGGGCCAGCAGCACAGTGCAACCCTGCTCGACCGGCACGGCTGCGTCTTGCGCCCGGCGATCCTTTGGAACGACGGGCGTTGTGGCAGGGAATGCGCCGAACTCCTCGAACGTGTCCCGGATTTCCTGACGCGCGCCTTCAACACCACCATGCCCGGATTCACGGCTCCAAAGCTGCTTTGGGTGGCGCGACACGAGCCGGAGATATTTAAAGAAACAGCCAAAGTCCTGTTGCCGAAAGATTATCTTCGTTTCCGGCTTTCGGGTGCCTTCGTATCGGATATGTCGGACTCGGCCGGAACGCTTTGGCTCAATATCGCCCGGCGAACCTGGGACGAGGTATTGCTCGAGGGCGGCGGCATGACCCTGTCGCAAATGCCTGATCTGGTTGAAGGATCCGAGATATCGACATATCTTTCGCGCGATGTCGCATCGATGTGGGGGCTCGGTGACAGGAGGGTGCCGATCGCCGGCGGTGGCGGGGACAATGCATCTTCGGCCGTGGGCATCGGCGCGGTGGGAATGGGCGACGGCTTCCTGTCGCTGGGCACCTCCGGTGTATTGTTTGTATCGACCGATCGCCTCGTATCGCTTCCAGAGCGGACGCTGCACGGATTTTGTCACGCGCTGCCGCAACGTTGGCATGGCATGGTGGTAGCGCTCTCGGCGGCATCCGCACTAAGCTGGCTCGGCGCGCTTCTTGGGCAAGGTCATGATATTGCCGGCTTGATCAGGGGCGCCGAGACGTTCGCCGCAGATCCGGAACGGCGCAGGTCGGCACCCATTTTCCTGCCTTATCTTACGGGTGAGCGCACGCCGCACAATGACCCCAATGCAACTGCGCGATTTGACGGCCTGCGCGCCGAACATGACAGCGCCGCGCTCGCCTACGCTGTGCTGGAAGGCGTGGCCTTTGCTCTGGCCGACGGACTGGACGTGTTGAAAGCAGCCGACGCAGCTCCTTCGTCCTGCATGCTCGTCGGTGGTGGGTCGCGCAGTGCTTTCTGGAATGGCCTGCTGGCGGACGTGCTCGCAATTTCCCTCGATTTACCGGAAGGGGCGGAGATTGGCGCTGCCTTTGGGGCGGCCCGTCTTGGCATGGTGGCGGCAGGGGCAGGGACGATCGATGATGTCTGCAAGAAGCCAGCTATTCGCGCGCGCTTCAATCCCGATCCCGAAAAGCTCCCCCTGTTGGCAATACGACGCAATCACTATTTGAAGATGTATCCATCCTGACAAGTGATTTGACGAGGCCGCACTGTAGCGGCAATCGAAGCGGTGCCTCGGGTCCTCTCCTCGCTTGCCTCTCATCGCAACATCGCGATTTCATCCAGGGCCAGCTGGCCGGCAGGGGTAAGCCCCGAAGCGTTCATAGAGTTGGCGTGCTTTACCCATTTTCGGTCGCCTCACACTCGTCAACCAAAGGCGCACCGGGACGGTAAAGCAGGATCGGGCGGATTTCATAAACGGCTGTCGGATTGGCGCGGCGCAGGTCGCGCGCGATTGTCACGGCGTCATCAAGGGTCAGGCAATCCACGACATAGAACCCGAGCAACTGCTCTTTGGTCTCGGCAAAGGGGCCATCGGTGACGATGCCCGCGCCTTGCCCGCGCAAGGTGACGGCGCGCCGCGTCGGACCAAGCCGTGCTGCGGGTCCAAGATGTTTTTCCCTAACGAGGCGATCATTGACTTCGAGGAGTTCGGCCATCAGCGCCGCGTCCTCCTCTTTCGACCATGATTCGACAATGTCTTCCTCGTGATAGGCCAAGATGGCGTAGAACATCAATTTTGCCCCTTCGTATCGGTTGATTGTCACTTGAAGCATCGAAACAGATTTCAGTCCTGTTTCGGGCGCATGGCCAAATTAACCAGCCAGGCGATCAAGGAAAGCAAACCCGCGCCGAGGACAGCGCCGCCAAGAAGATCAACCAGATATCCGCTCGCAGGTACGCTCCTTTCCCTCCCCATATAGAGTATCCATATTGCCATGAGCAAGCAGCCAAAGACGGCCCCCCAGATGGCAGTTCTCGTTATATCGAGTTTCCTCATCAAGATTCTCCTGGCAAGCTTGCGTTCGGTTCGGGGGACCTTTGCGCTTAAGAGGTCAATCGAACCAGGCGTGCCAAATATGCGGTACGCCGAAATAAATGATGGCCGCGGCAATGAAAACCAGACCAAAGATGAACCAGGCTTTGACGTCGTTCTTCATGCGCATCCCCAAATGTTCATATTCTCACATGGGCCGTAAAGACAGAGCGATGGCGGGCCGAAACGCACACCCGCCCCAAGCTTTGCATGAAACAATCAGACCGGCAGTATTTGCTTGAACAGTTGTTTTTGCATTCCCGTCCCTCCAGGCAGATCGTCACGCGGCGCCAGCTTGGCAAAGCAACATGTAGCACGGATAATTGCGAATGTTTAGCAAAGTGACATCGCCGGCATGACTGTTCGACCACTCTTGATCAACAGAATCAAACAGTTAATGTTGCATGCTGGAAGGCCGAAGTCGTTATTCACTGCGTCCCAATTCTTGGCCACAGGTCCAAATATGCTGTGGCAGATGCGCCGGATCCAGCGCCACCGATCTCGTCGCATGATCCCGTCACCTTCGCCGCACCGGAGATCGCCAGCCTGTAATCTCCATCATCCCCCCGACAACACCCTCCCTCCCAACGCCCGCATTGTGACGACATTGCATGTGAACCGTGTTATCGTTTCACCCCGATATAAACGGGGGAAATCATGTGACGCTCACTGTCCATTGGCGCCTTTTACCTAGCGCTCAAATTGGGCGCGCAGGTTTTCGCGCAGATCCAACTCGATCACCCCACGGCGCAAAAGTTGACCGATCTCGGGATCGACATGTCGGCGGTCGTGCAGGGGGACGACGTGGGCTACATCAACCAGATTTTCGCCCCCGAAGCCGACGCGGAGATCATGAGGCGTCTCGAAGTGGGCTAGGCTCTGCCGCCGCTAATCAGAGATGGAGGGCATGACGGGGTTCGAACATAGCGCGTTAACCCGGTTGGGCCAGTTCTTCGGCCCGGCGGCCGCCGCGCATCCTGGCCTCTCCGGCTTCAGTCTCTTGAGCCAGGCGCGCGAGGCCTTCATCACCCGTTTGGCGCTGGCCGACCTGGCCGAGCGATGTCTCGACATGCAGTACTATGTCTGGGACGGGGATACGACCGGCCGGATCATCGTCGACCGCGTGATGAGGGCGGCCGACCGCGGAGTCAGGGTGCGACTCCTCGTCGACGATCCCTATTACAAGGCCAGCGATCAGGTCAAAGCTGCCCTCGACGCCCATCCCAACGTCGAGATCCGTCTGTTCAACCCGACCAGGAACCGGAAGTGGTCCAGGCTAGACTTCCTTGTCGACTTCCGCCGGGTCAATCGGCGCATGCATAACAAGCTGATGGTGGCCGACAACTCGGCGGCCATCGTTGGCGGCCGCAATATCGGCGACGACTACTATGGCGTGAACACAACCGCCAATTTTCGCGATCTGGATGTGCTGGCGGTTGGGCCTGTTGTGGGCGATCTGTCGGGGGTGTTCGACCGATACTGGAACAGCGCCTCGACCGTGCCGATCGCAACCATCGTCGCGCGCGCCTACGGCGCCGCCGATCTCGATGCCATCCTGACCCGCTTGCGCCAGGAGATCGCTGCCGCCGACTACCCATACCCGATCGACCAGGATCTCGGCGAGCTGGCGGCCCAGAACGCCGCGCTGCGCGACAGTCTCGTGTGGGCGCCAGGCCGTATCATCGCCGACGACCCGGAAGCAATCGCTCGCGGCAAGGCAGCCGACGACGTGGTCGCCTTCATTCGCGGACGGGTCGCCGAGCTGAAGGTGGAGCTGCTCGCCGAGGCGCCTTATTTCGTTTTGCCCGCCGGGGCGCAGGCAACCGTCAAGGCGCTGCACGAGCGCAATGTCCGGGTGCGCGTGCTGACTAACTCGCTCGCTTCGAATAACCAGCTCGCGGCGCATTCTTGCTATGCCAAGACCCGCAGGCGCCTGCTCGAGAACGGCATTGAGCTCTACGAGCTGCGCCCGGACACCGACGCCTTCCGGTCGGGCTGGTCGCTCCGTTCCGGGCGGTCGCGGGCGGCCTTGCACACCAAGGCCATGGTCTTCGACCGCAAGGCCGTGTTCATCGGCAGCTTCAACCTCGACCCGCGATCTGCCGTGATCAACACGGAAGCCGGCCTCTATATCGAGAGCCCGGAGCTTGCCGAGAGGCTGACGGCCAACATGGCGACCGGCGTCGCGCCCGCCAACAGCTACCGCGTCTTCCTTGATCCGAATGGCGCGATCATCTGGGAGACCGTGCGGGACGGCGAGATCGTCAGCTACCGGGACGAGCCCGAAACTGGGTTCCGCCGGCGGTTCGTTGCCGACCTCGTGAAACTCCTGCCGATCGACTCGCAAGTCTGACATCACTCGCTTTGGACCGACGCGCGGCCTGAGGTCTCGGCGTTGTCCGGGCCGTAGACGGCTCGACAACGCGAGCACGCGCAGAAGGGGATGACACCCATTCCTGGCGCAAGTGGTACGTTGAAGTAAGCCTGATCCGGTGTCTGCCGGTCAAGGTATGAATGTGGGCGGCGGGTGTTATAAAAACGGAGATACCGGCCGACCCCAGCTCGGGCCTCCGGTAGGCAGAAATTCCATTTATCCTTATATCCGTTGGAATGTGCAGATAGATGGCCCCGAAATCGTGGCCCATCAGTTTGAAGCTGAGTGTTGGGACATAGCAGCGCTCCCATTAGTTTGGCGGGAATACGCAACCTTAAGCGCCGGTTTGCCCTCATTGATGTCCGGCACCCCAAAATTGTCTGTAGTGGACAATTGTCAGCGAACGGCTACTTGTTATCGCTTGGTCTTCCAGAATACAGAGCGTACTATGGGGAATTGGAAAAGGCGTCCGATCCTTTTTCATGATTGCCCCAAATAAGCCTGTTGTATGCAGCCCTCGCGGCAGCGGGCCATTTGGAAAAACCAAATCTTTACGCCGAGCGTATAACGTTCGTCGCGTTAACCGCGACTGGATGCCCAGCCCGTCCTGAGTCCACAGCCATCGTGCGGGCTGGGCATTTCTTGCATCGTTAGTTTCGCTCTCAAAGGCCTTTTGGGAGGATAATTAAAATGCCTAAGTTGAAGTCTTTGTTCACCGCTTCGGTGATTGCGATATCTCTTGCAAGTTTGCCCGGAATATCGTGGGCGACAGACCAGTCGCAGCAACGCCAGCAAGCGCGCGACACCCGCCAGCAAGCGCGTCCTGATGCACGTCAAACCAAGCAGGATTGCCGCGCCGCCGATCAAAAAAGCAACGCAGGATGCCGTCAGGACAAGCGGGCGACCAAGCAGGACGCACGCAAGACGGGCCGAGACATCAAATATTGAGTCGTGAGCGCTAATCAGCACGGGTGAATTGTCATCTAGCTTAACGATGGTGGACGCGTGTGCTTCTGCTGACGCCAAATTCATGCTTCTCGGTTCTTGATCATTTGGCGAACGCGCATTTCAATCGCAATAGCAAGGTCTTCGCGCCTCGCTAGGGCCAGGTTGTCGGCCACCGCCATGATTGCCCCTAGAACCTCATCCGTATGCCACCCTCGGTCGTGGGCACGGCCAACAAGTTCAATCAATTCGTCTTCGATGGCCGTCTGACACGCATCAAAGCGATCGGCGTGGTGTCTTGGTATGTCGGGTCTGCTTATCGTCATTTTTTGAGCCCCCCATGCGCAAAACAGAGGCTCGTCCCGCGCGGTGCCCGAGTCAAGCATTAGGAACTGATTATCTGGAAGCGGCCGGGGATGCCTTAATTTTGATTTTATGCTGAAGGCGGTCACGCTGATAGCTTCTGCGTTCTCCAGGCGAGGGTCATGGTTCTTGCCAATTGTTTTCTGGAGGACAGTTCTCGCCAATCGTGCTATTCCACCAACCTTGCGAACTGCACCATGGCCGAAAGCGGTCACGATCATGGTTTCTTGCAGTTTTTGAAGCAATTATTAAAAAATACAATGACTTACCAGGTCGTGGGTGGGGGGCTTCCTTCGGAGGAAACCACCATGAAACGGTATGTTATGATTACACTCGCAGCTGCAGGTATGGCTTTGGCCTATCCGGCAATTTCAGCCGAAGTAGACATGTCAAAGCTCACCTGCAAGGAGGTCGGCGCTATGCCGGCCGCCAAAACCATTGGCGTTGCTATGTGGGTAAACGGCTATGTCCATGGTAAGGCCGGCAACCCGATGATAGATGGCGAAAAGGCGCAGGCCAACGCAGAAAAGATTGCCGAATATTGCAAGAGCAAACCCGATTCAACGCTCGCGGACGCTATCGAGGCAGTCGCCAAGTCATGATAACGGTGACGCCATCTACGGCGCTATGAAGGTCTCTGCTTGTTAGGGGTTTAAAACGGCGCGTCCCGCCAAATTGCCGCATAGGTCAGGGTAGGGGCGTCGCCGAAGGTCATGTCATTCATCAGAATGGACGGCTGCCGGCGCTTGCTCCGTGGCTTTCATCCGCCGTTGTTCCCTCTTACGGTTAGTCGCCGCAACTTTCTCGCGATTCTTGGCATACCACGCGTTCTGTTGCGCCCTGTACCGTTCCCGGTTTGCCTTGCGCCATTGTCGAGCGCGTTCGGCGGCCTTCGCTTTCAATTCGGATGAAGCCGGGTTCTTCTCGCGCCACTTGCGCATCTTCTCTGCATTATGAGCCTTGCGCTTGGTTTCCTTCTCTTCGGCGGTCTGAGTCATCAAATTTCAGCAATTCCTTCCAATTCGTTCTAAACGGCCGCTGCGCTGATCCTCGATAAGGACAGCATACTCCGGGTCGTTCTGCCTCATTGATCGAAGTTCGATCGAGCGGCCAGTGCCGACGACCGACCCAATCGCTAGGAATAGTAAGAGCACTCCAATAGCGATAGCGCCCCCGCCTACAAGAAGAACAAGTTCAAGCTGACTCATAAGCCTAATATATCCCAGGGAATACGTCCTAACTGCAGAACGCTTCCCCTAATCGCGCGAACGACAATTGTTGCACCCATCTCGTGCAATTTTTCAGGGTGATCGGAAATGTAGCGTATCACCACTTCTCGCAACTGCCCCTTGTTGACGCCGGGCTTATCCGCGAGGCAGTTATCCGGCATAATATCAACAATGCCGAGCACAAATCCGCTGCCGGCCCCGATATTAAAAGAGCCAGGCTCAGCTATGCATACTGCTTTTAGTTGGCGGCCTGTTTCAAACCGGGATGACTCTGCTTGTGCCGACGGTACGACAACCGTGGCAAGAGCCGCCACAAGCAACTTTTTCATCTAAGAACCCATTGGAAAATTTCGTACAGCAGCCATAACAAGCCCGCGATCAAAATAATTCCGAATATGACGGGCTTGATATCCCAGTCATCGTGCATTTGATTCTTCCCTGCGAAGAGCCAATCCGCCAGCGCCGGCGAGGCTCAATTTGCCTCTATTTCAACCGTGCGGGCTGGCTTTCCCTAGCAGTTCGAAAAATATTGCGCTTGGGTTTGGCTGCCAATTTTTTGTTCTGTGACGCCATCGGCACATCGCTAATCATGCAATGCGGTGCCGGATGACAGAAAATTAGCAGCGAACCTAGGGAAAGGCCCGATTGTGGGGAGCGTCTTCTTGCCCGATTATAGGATGTCCAATCGAGTACCATACCCGTCCCGATTGGTAAAACCCCTGATGCCGTCGTTGTGTTGAACCCCAGCGGCGGTTTTTTGCGCAAGTTTAATTCATGACGGGCAAACATCGGGACTCCTGGAACGTCAATTTCGATGTTGGGGATAAGTGCGTAAACGGTAAATTTCATGACTCGGCCCAGAAGGTGCGTTGGAAGCGAATGATGCCGCCGAGTGCGTCATCCTCGCCGAAGTCGCTCTCTGCCACTTCCTTCCGGTTGCCGCCAAACTTGGTGTAGTCGATCTGAGCAAGAAGCCGGGCACAAGCGCCGATATCGTTCGTAATGATGGGCCGCGTGTCTCGATGCTTGCCCCGACGCACTTGGTTTGGCTCATGCGCAAATCCCTTGTGCAAGTTGCAGTTAATTCGGGTTTGGCTAGCGGCGACTTTTCGCCAGTATCGCTGTCGGACTCCAACAAGGGATTGAGCCAGGTCATGAAGCGCAGCTGGTCCGGGGAAAAGCCGGGCTTATCATGGCTCAGATCGCCTGTCCTCGCCTTCATTTATTCCGCTCCGGCAAAAACGCTTTAACAACATTGCTCGTTTGCTGATCCACCGCCGGCACGCTCTTTCAAGACCATGTGGACCGCTGCCACGCTGACACAATATCGGTTGGCGGGATTTCGGGAAAGATTCCGGTTTCACCTTTGCGCGGTGTTCCCGCCGTTGCATGGAAAGGGCTCGCAAGAAGAACGGCAATTGGTCTGAGTGATTGGGCGTGAGGCTCAGCCGGGGTATCAGGCTTGGGTAGCCGAGCCTCACTTATCAGTGGGTTAGACCGACCATTTAAGTGTGGTCTTTTCCGTGGCGGAATCAATTCAGCGAAACGGTTAACTCTTGGCATATTTTAGGATTAGAAGGGCCTATCCATTCCCCCAGGAATGAGTTCGTCAGGTGCATCGATAGAGAGGGCGCTGACTACCTTACGCTTGACCGTGTCTATCGGGTTATCCGACGTCATAACGGCGAGGTGATAATTTACGCTGACCGCGCGACGTCAGGATTTCAGCCGACTGGCTTCGATGCGCCCGTGCTGAAGGAGGCCGAGGCCGTTGATGAAGACCACTATACAATGCTGAGCAATCGAATATGGTGACGTTGCATCCATCAACCGCGCTCTGACACACTTTGCGCGTCCACAGGCACAGAACAATTCAACCTGCACAAAGGGGAATCTTTATGCGAAACGTCCTGACACTGATCGCGGCTACGTCAATGGCACTTTCGTCTGCGATGGCAGCCCACGCACAAAGCCAAAATCCCCTTCCCAAGGCCAGCGATGTGCTTGTCCGATATGGGAAGGACATCGAGGGCTGGACTATTTATACAAATCAAACCCGTGGAGATTGCTTGATCGTTCGCGACTTTGGCCAAGGTTCGGTGCAAATGGGTGTTACAGCAAATCAGGAGGTCGGGTATCTCGGCGTGTTCACGAAGGCGGATATCGGCCTCAAGAACGGGAACAAGACGGACATCTTCGTCGCCCTCGACCGCAATCTGTATAAGGGTGTGGCCACCAGCACCAATGGCGAACTCAAGGGCGGACTTTCTGGCGGCTACATCTTGACCGATGACCCGAAGTTCAAGCGCGACGTGGCGAAGAAATATGAAATGACCGTGTCTCCAGAAACCAAGGGGACCTTTGTTGTCGATCTGAAGGGCACTTTCAAGGCAATGGCAGCGGGAAAAAAGTGCCTCAAGCATTGACCGCGCGCTCTGGCCGCTCGTAAGTGAACGCTTTTGTGCGCTGACAGCGCGATTGGGCGGAACGTGCGACGGTCAACCTTATATTACCTCGCCTTCGCGGCGAGGTGGTCCCATTTTTCACACACCCCCGGCCTGCCGGAAACCACGGAGGGGTGGGCCGGACCGAGGCCCTCCCTCGCGGCTACCAGCGGCTGCCGAGTGGGGCAGCGCCTGCGGCAGGGTCGGGACGTTTGACTGGCTGAGCGATCTGTGGCTGTTTCGCTTCCGCCATCCTGATCACCCGCGCAACCGATGTCTTGTGCCACTCGCCGCCACGTGCATTTTGCTGAAGATGGTACGCTATAGCGACGCGTTAGCGGCACGGATGCGGGCGATTGAGCCAGCGGCGAGCTAGCCGTCTAAACTCATAGTCACCGATCGTTATTTTGCTGCCCATTTGCTTCGATAGCTTTAAATGGTCGCAAAAACCCTGAATTTGCGCACATGACGCGGAACGTTGAACGTGACGCCTTACCGTTACGATTGAACGAGGATTACTAAGGTCTCAGGCAACACTCCGTCATTTGCCATCGCATCCGCAGCTGGCTTGGTCTGCATAAAGGCCATCAAGCGATCCATGTCGGCAACGTCCATGACCAAGCCCACTC
>NZ_JBBNAM010000347.1:0-9032 GCF_037994425.1 Phyllobacterium sp. | reverse complement strand
CCGTTCACACCATCAGTGTGAGGGACGACCGCCGTCTTACCAAGCAAACCGCGAGCGCAGCGCGCCGCTCAAAATCGCCGTAGTGAAGTGAGCAGTTGGCCTGGCAGCCCGTTACCCCATCTAGGTCCAGCAGTTGAAGAAAGCACGGTGTAGTAGGCAATGCGTTGGGGGCGCAGAGTTCGACTGAAGCAATGCCAACAAAGCCGGGCATCGGGGATCGGGTTGCGGTGCTGCCATGCGATTCTTTGAAAAGAATCATTCATATCGGGTCTCGATCGCTCGATCGCACGGGGCTCGGCACATCGCGATCGGATATATCCAGCCCGCAAATACGCGATTGAGGTAGTTGTCGAGATGCGCAAAGTGCAGTTCGTTCTAATTGCGACATCACCGGATTTTCGCTACGGATACCACTTCCGTATTTCTATCAAGGAGAGGACAATTTCATCTGACACCGCAACTTCACCTGTCTCCAGCGCGACGCGGCATGTTTCCTTGAGTACCGCCAGAAAATCATCGCGGTTCATTTTTCCCGCCTTCCGCATAATTACCTGAAGTAAACATTTTTTTTGATCAATACTGAAATGCTGTGATATTAAATTCAATGTATCGCCATACGATCTCCCATACCGAATAAATTCTTCCGATATCAACATAGCATATACATCATGTACTACTTTTTCTTTGTTTTCATCGCACAAGTAGGCAAGCATTTTGCACATTGTTTCCGCACGTATCGCCATTGATACAATTGATTCACAGGCCGCAATCGCGCGCTGGTGCTCCAGCTCATCCAGATAAGGAACAAGCTTCATGAGACTACTAGAGAATTCAAAATCAGTGTGTTCCTGCTTGAGCAATCGCATCGCTTCGGAAAGCGCGCTGAGGGCTACGCCCGCGATTTCTTCCCTTTCAATGTCACCTATATATGGCAATAGCCCGCTCAACACTTGGCACTGCACAAAGCTGTCGCCCATTTCTGCTATATCAGAGATAAATTTCTCAATAGCATCGGGCTCTAAGAGGCATGCGACTGTAGGGATGTGAAGTACGTTGCCGCGCTTCCAAAATACGTTAAGGATGGTCTGTCGTACCGGTTCCTTGCGCTCGACGGGCAAGGCGTGAAACAACGCCATGTATAGTTCGAGAAGACTGTCCAAATCCTCATTTTCGGACTCCTCGCTAAGGATGTCAGCAACTTGTAAGAGCATATGAGACGAAGAATAAGGAAGCAGCGGCGCAATGGTCTCCGCCAAATGAAAAATATAATTCTTAAACTTGATAACGATTTTAGGCGCATCGGATAGCTGTTGTTCCGAAAGAAAACCTGCAATACTCGTGCAAACATTTCGGACGACGGTGAAGTCGTCGTTTCTCAAAACACTTTCCCATACAGAGCCCAAAACGAGACCGCGCTCGGCGTCTGACAACTTCGAAATCAGCGAAGCCAATACCTGCAAGCGATCGCTCGGGTCTTCGAGACGGTTCGCGTGGGATAAGAGGGTGCCTATCTCGTCGAAAGGAAAGTAGTCCGACAGCGCAACTAGGCTCCCTCCTACTTCGGAGGCGGGTTGTTCTAAACAGCAAGCAAGGGCTTCATTTCGGGCGGCTTGGCCCCCGCCAGTCGGAAGAAACTCAGACACCGTGGCGAGAGCAATGGCATACCAGTAGTTATCTGAAATTTGTCTCAAGCTTCGCAATAGATCCAACATGCGATCAGCGGAAAAGCGTGACACCAGAGCGGCCATGCAGTTGGCTCTAGACTGCAAATCGACGATTTGAGCAACATGCTCGACGCAACGCTTTATGTCCTCGTCTGACGCGTGCAATGCAAGCGCGTTTAGAGCGCTCTCCAAGGAAGTGCCTTGGAGCTTCGGCAGAATGCCCATCAAGTGGGACACTGCTGACGACACCAGGACGTCGGGAAGTTGTGAAAGCACGCTGGAAATGACTTCCGCTTGAGTATCAAGCCGAGGGCTCTGAACAACGTTCGCCAGGAACGCGGAGTGCTTACTCCTAGGTAGGTGCGGGAATATGGCCTTGAGAGCTTCACCATATTCTGAACTATCTTTGCAGCTGGCTGCTAACCCGACGAGATTTCTTTTCCTTTTGGAGCCATTTAGCAATTTTGCATTGATCTTGATGAGGATGTCTTCGGTGTCGTTTGCCTGCGTAAATATTCCGGCCATCTCGTCGAACAACATATCAGCCGTCAAGGACTGCGAGATCGCGCTGAGCGCGCTCAATCTGTGATATAGACTCATCTCCTTCTCGATTTGTACCGCATCCATGACCAAATCGCGGGAGATATGCGGAGCTATGGCTTTGAGCGCCTCGACCTTCATCAAATCGTGGTTCACGAAGCTGGTCAGCGTTTTGGTCCGTTCAAGCGCTTGCTTGATGAGTTGGTGAGCGTGTCGGCTCGGCAGGAAAGGGGCTATTGCAGCCACACAATCAGCATATTGATTATCGTTCTGCTCGGTTTCGACAATCAACAACGCCTCATCCAACAACGATCGGGCTTTAGTTCCATCTACAAGGATGGAGAGGATTGCGAGCGAGGTAACCCGGGAGGAGGGCAAACTGTCCAATCTCGCGTACAGAACTGCTTCCTCGAGAAGTGAGCCAAGAATGTCGTCCGGGATTCGAGATGCCAGGGCAGCGATTACACGTGGAAATGCGGCTGGTCCCTGGAGGCGAGCATACTCGCATACTTTGCGCAAGGATATTATACCGGCTTTGGCCGCCTGAATGGTAATTTGAATTGGCAACTGCCGGCCCAAGCTTGTGATGGAACTAAGGCATAGCGCGCACCGAAAGACGTCAGATAGCTTGGGCTCCATTGCCGTATTGATGGGAGTTGGGACGATAATGTTCATCGCGACCGCGACATCCCGGGCGAATCCTAAATCTGCATCTTCCGTCTGTTCCCAAGCAAGTCTCCAGCCATCGCTGACCAGCTCCATAAGGCCTATATGGCCAGAGTTCTGTAGTTGGAAGTGGCCTGATAGATGCTTAAGTAAGTAGGTCGAAACGTCCCTGGGGCTTAAACTACGGTCATTCAAGCGAGATATTTCTCTTCGGCCGTATTCTATATAGGCCGATTTGATCCTTTCAATGATGGACCCGTCCTGGAAAAAGTCAGTCTGAAAGTATTCGGACAGTTTAGGATGAGAGAGGGAGTAGCCAGTCGTGCCGCTGCCGATAACAAAACGCGCTAACGGGATAAGCGTCTGTTTTGTGATCGCCGGAGCTTCTCCAAACACACTCTCTACGATCTCGGATAAATCCTTGTTGCCGATGGGTCCTAGGGCGCAAGAAAGTACGCCCATTATCGGGCCGATCAAGGCGTCCGTATTGGCGGAGTTTTGAAGCCATGCCGGACGCTGACGATCTAGCCAGGCAGCGAAGTATGAAGCAAACCCCGGCGAACTACTATCAAGATCGATTGTCCCTTTGTTCGTCTCCATGTCTTCAATCAAATATCCAAGCAAAAGCGGGTCGCCTTGACTTACTCTCTTTAGCTCTTTGGCAACGTCCGACGATTTCTCAGGTGTGGTGCTTGTCGTTGCGAGCACCCCCTCAATGTCGCTCAAGCTGAGCACATCAAGAACAATTGATTGTGCGGCACCTCTGCCCGCCCATCCAAGCCGATAGAGCCACTGTGCGCCGTCCTCTTCCCCGGCAAGCCACCGGGCGGAAACGACAACCTTGATGTTGCTCTCTTGTGACAGCGACAACAGAGCAGGATCAAATTCCCAACCGACTGCTTCGTCCAAACCATCGAGAACTAACAGTATTTTTCGATCGCCAGTTTCGAGTATTGCCAAATATTCGTAGCACTTTTCTTTATAATACTCGGCAGGATCGACCGATGCAACGAGCAAAGGTGTTCCAACTAATTTGCTAAGATTAACTGCTAATGATTCGTAGACTATTCTAGCCGAGTTTGTATCATAACGAATACTTATCGGGAGAAATATTTTACTCCATTCATCTGAGACTTGTTCCAACCAGTGGATGAGCAGTGCGGTCTTGCCCCGTCCAGCTTGGCCTGATAGCAACATTTTGGAAGGAGAAACGGGCTCTTCCAGCCAACTATTCAACATCGCCAATTGTTCCGAACGCCCGCCAAACGGCCTTCGGATTCGACTATCGCCCAGATAATCGGCGATAAGGCGAGCTATGCGCGCAGAATAGCCGGACGGGAACTCGGCAAGACCAAACTGCAAATCGAGTGGACGTTTGCCTTCATCGAGTTCTTTTAGATAGCTCGTCACGAGATCAGCGAGAATCGGTTGTTCGCTTACGATATTTTGTAGAAGGACCCGTGATTGCTTCGTCTCGGCAGCGTACCGGAGTATCCCAAACCACACCGTCAACGCCGCGCCTTGAAGATTAATCCATCCCGGTTCGATTTGGGCGTCGTCCATCACTCTTAACCAGTCGGTTAAGCTGGGGTAGATAGCAGCAAGACGAAGCCGTAATTCGAAATAAGCGCGTATGGTGGTGTTCCCTCTCCTTGGCGCATACCCGACGAATAAGAAATTGCCTTAGCTCAATGCCAACGCTTCAGTGATCTTGTCGATCACAATGCCTTCATTACGATAATAGGTCGTCTTTGAACTTGCATTTGGTTCGACAAGCCAGCCACCGCTATGATGGAGGGCGATGACGTTCCAATCGACATCAAATACAGGCGCACCAGAAGAGCCCGGAAGAGTATCAGTTAGATACTGAATCCGACTTTCTCCAGCGAAGACAATGACATTCGCAAAGAATGACATTTGCTTGTGTTGACCGCCTGGATGCTGGATAATGTTGACGTGCTCACCAATCATGGGTTTTTTCCCCGTTAGCGCTAGCGTTCCCCACTTGGTCACAGGGTTTCCGGCAATGCGCACAGCGGTCCAATCATCGGCGTCAGACGTTTTGAAAAAGTCCTCAGGTTGTAGCGTATACTCCTCCACCTGCGCGTCCAGACCGGCAACAGTCTTTTGATAGTTGTATTGGACTACTGACGTACGCGCAGTCTCCGCATCCGGAAGTACGTGATGGTTGGTGAGCAAAATGTTGTCACCGATGGTAAAGCCGGTGCCTGAACTGCCGTCGTGTCGTTTGACGCGGCCTACTGACCTCGCTCTTGTCAGACCCAGTTCAAGATAGTTGATCGAGACGAGCGTGCTTCTGGTTCCCATGAGTTTCTCGAGCTGGGGCAAGGAGTCAGCTCCATGCCAACTTGATGGCGCAGGGCCCTCTAATGTCGGCGGAGGCGCCTGATCCCGCGCGCGGAGCAGAGCTTCGTTCTCCGGATTTTCGTCGATGGCCAGAGCAACAATGCTATCAATTTTGTATTCGTGCTTGGCACGTTCCAGAATTGAGAACCAGTTGTTAATGGCCTTGTTAGAGAACTCAATTTGCGCTTCTGAAAGTCCAGCATCTTTGGCAAGCCTTCGACCATCGCCAATCATTGGATAGAGATTGGCCAGAATTGATCGCAGGTTTTTAGTTGCCTCTTTACCCCATGCCGTCATACGAAACTTCCGTTTTGGTCGAGATCAGCAGATGGAACGTTACGATGATAGATAAGGAGGCTTTGCAACGCAACGAAGACATAAGGAGCCTTCGTAAGCGACGTGCCGCTCTACTGTCGCCAAGTTACTCCTAGATTCGGGTTTCAATTTGTGAATCGTTGCGCCGAAGTATCAACGCCAAGGCATTGGGGAATTTTACAACCGGGTGCAAAATATCAGAGCGCCCCTATCAAAACAGGAGATGCGTTCGCACCTAGCCCACGGCGATCTAAGAGCTGGGCTAAGAGCTCGCGATATGCGTCATCGCGGCGCTTTTTCAACTCCTTGTAGAATTGCGATCGTTGCGCATCGCTCATATCCGCTGTTTGACTTCGCCGGTCCAATAGGTTCTGCATGAATTCCTGTCCCGACGTTCCATGCTGACATTTGTAGGATGGCTCGCCCATCTGCTGTTGCTTCCGGCTTTCTTTGACTTCCGCGTGCCACTTGCGAATTGAGTGTAGGCCAAAACGCCGACGAGGCCTTTCCCACCGCATGATGGAACGTGGATCATCCCGGATGAGGTCTAGCGTGAGCGAGTAAACACAGTCAGCTTTTGGATGCGTTCGTCGGTAAGCGACTATTCAGCGAAGCCCAACACCAGCGCGCACTGAGGACGGCAGTTCAGCTACCAAAAAACGGGCTAGCATCACGTATTCGCTGAGCAGCCGGTATCGGGATAACACCGCGGATCACCCTGATCGGGGATGCAGCATTAAGTCAGGACCCGTGGTCGTCGTCAATGATCCTGCTGTTCCGGTTTCGTTGCCCTGGCCGCTCCGGGCCCCGACATGGAATGCAGCACCCGCCCCCACTGGCCGGGAATGCGTGGGAACCCGAGATGAAGCGCCGCCCAATCCTTGTGCGGTTCGGGTGCCAAAACTTCATCCAAGGTGAGAACGCGACCCCACGAGATGTATTTCCGTAATGCGCCAAGACCAACCTTTTCGAGCAAGCCGGGTTGCGCCTCGACGAATGCATCGGGTTCGAGAACTGGATATAACCTCGCGCGATCTCAAGCCCGGTAACGTCTCTGGGAAACTCGGCTGCCCAAGCTTTTGGCGGCTTGCGAAACACAGGGATAATCGGATTGTATCTTCCGCCCCACATACAAGCGCTAATCCGCATGAATTTAATGACTGCCGCTATGTCCCCCGGACTTACCAGAAGGGCAATGCGCGCAGGACGGAGCCTGACTACGGCGGACAGCTCAGCCATCTTCGATCCTATAGACTTGGAAACCGAATGAGGCAGATTAACCGAGCGGCAAGCAAGGCCCTCGCTGTGTGGGTAGGCACTTTCCGGTGGATAATTGTGGCCGGAGAGGGATAAAGCGGTGCCAATCTAAACTATCGACACATTGACGATCGCTGTCCCATATGACCTCGATTTACGGATCAAAAAGTGAAAGCGCCCCATCCATCAGTCTGACTTATGGATGAAGTTCGCAGCCGGGTCCAAGTCTGCCTTCCATTAAAATGTCTGCATTGTGCCATGATTAGAAGTTAAGCGACAGGATGGCTGACATCCGCGCGTGAAGGACGGCTGCGTCGCGCTGCGCCTCCGCGTCTGTCTTTCAGACAACCTGAAAAATTGGTATCTTAGCTGGCGCCCAAGAAGCGATTGTGAGGCTGTTCAGTGAAGCCCTTTCTGCGATTGGGCACCGCGTGGGAGGCCAATCAAAAATGTTCGCAAAGGCAGACCGCCGTGTCGTGAGTTGGATCGCCATTGTATTTGCGACAGCGATCTTAGCTTGGCCTCCGATCCCGGTAGCAGCGCAGACGAAACAACAGATGGACATCATTGTCCGCCTAAGAAAACTTAGCCTTCCCAGCGGACGCTACATGGGAACGAGCACGAATGAATATTACGTACGTGAAATGTCGTGTTACATACTTGGAAAATTGCTGGGGCAATCAAAATCTAGCGCTCATCTTGATCCATCTTTGCTCGATGATGATGGTTCTGAGCAGCCCTCCTCACTATCTGAAAACTGGGCTTTTAACCTCGATCGACTTTCGAATGAGTCGGAAGACAGGTGGGTTAAGGAGTGGAATCTTGATTGCGCAGGGCAATACGGAATCCCACAACGCGCAGCAATCAAGGAAGCTTCCCTAGATGCTTTCTACGATATTAGGGAGGATGGTACCGTCATTTACATACTTGGCCACGTGACCGAAGGCTTTCATTCGCGTCTTTTGTCTGTCCTGGATGCGAACCCGGCAGTGGATACTGTAGCTCTTGGCAGCGGCGGTGGACTGGTTTGGGAAGCAATGGAAGCGGGCAAGGAAATAAGGAAGCGGGGACTGTCGACGAGGCTTTGGAATGATTGCTATTCTGCGTGCCCGCTCGTTTTCATTGCCGGAAAGACTCGAGAGATTTGGTCTCCTTACCCGAGACTTGGCTTCCATCAGATAAGCTTCCCGGGACTCGGCGTCACGGCATCGGACGAAATGTACAAAAAAGAAATATACAAAAAAATAGCCGAGTATGCCGAAGGTATGGGCGTCAATTCTGAAGCTTTGGTTAATTTTATGCTGCAAGCACAGCCTTCTGATTTTTACTATCCCGATCTAGAGACCGTGTGCGACGCTAAACTTGCAACGTGGGTGCAGAGGCAATTGCTCGCAAATTGTTAATAAGCACTACGGATTCGTTCGCAAACTAGCGCCACTATCCTTTTTGTTTCAGTTCGAATTGCCAGCTTTTCCAGAGATTTCGGCGGCCTCTGCAAAGGCCTTTATTTCACGTCCGATGTCCGTGAGACGATACTTGTCCGCCATTGCATTGTAGGCTGGGGCGTACAAGCGATATATCTCGAATGCTGTTGGGGAAATGAGCTCTGTAGTCAGATCATTATCGCATACATGGCTATCGATACATGCCTGTGCGTGCCGAAAAAAGAGCGCAGTGTCGTAGAGCGCGCTGGTAATGGCCCGACTGGAATCTGTTTCGATTATGTCGATGACTAATTTGTCTAGCACGTCCCGGGACGGATTTGTCTGCTGCAGCGCACGCAGGTCCTCCCTAAGCCAAGGCCGCAATAGTATCTGGCGATTGTTGGAGAACTGTTCAGCTTGCATGCCTTCGGCTAGATGAAGCGCGTTCTGCCTTCTTTCCCGCTGAGTATCTAGTACTTCTTTGGCAAAGAATAGTGGGACGCCGATCACGACCGCAATCGACGCAAGGCTATCTATAATCGTCGACGGCTTCAATTTCATCTCTTGCACAGATTAACTGGCAGGGTAACGAAAGCTTGAGATGAGAATATCTTCAGTTCGTTCGCCTGGTTAACAAGACACTTGATCTCCTCTTTCCTCAAAGGCAATACCGACGTAACACCAGTTCCATTTCCGGATTTTAGATTTGGCATGGTCGAATTTTCAGCCTTCCGCATAATATCGTCGACACTTGGAGAAACGTCGGGGCAGAAGTCCAAAAAAACTATGATCGGGTCGT
>NZ_JBBNAM010000346.1:0-37329 GCF_037994425.1 Phyllobacterium sp. | reverse complement strand
TCTCAGTTTTTCGCTTCCCAGCCTTCGTCGCACCAAATTGCCTGGGTGTCTGTTTTGCCGGGGCTTTCTTTTGCGTGACCATGCTTGACCTCTTCGAAAATGGTTTCAAGAAGTAGCACCCCACCCCGTGGGAAAGGGGCCTTCAACAAGTTGGGATTATCGGCTCTGCTGGAATTGACAAAGGCAAGGAAAATTGCCGGCGCGGGAGGTCAGCGACCTTCCGGCTCAGGCCCGCGGGCGATGTCGAAACGCGCTTCAACGGACACCTTTCTCCCAAAGGGACCAAGCAGGAAGCCTTGCAGGCGCCACCCGGCTGGAGAACCCAAGCATCGAGCGTCAGCACCGTCTCCAAACGGCCAGTGGGTGAGACACATTTTTGCTTGTCGCTCGACGACATTTGTCGAAGTTGGCTGGCATCACACCACCTCCGATCTCGAGCGGTTCACAACGAGGTGCGGCGCTACCCCCTTTGCCGCCTCCCACGGTGTCACATTTTGGCGAGTTTGCCTAGCCGGAGCCTGGTCGCTGCTGTGGCGACCACATTTCCCTTCAGTTTGTATAGATCCAGCGCCGCGGACGCAGCGGCGACCGCGTCGTCTCGTCGGCGGGAGGCCTCGAGCACGTGAGACAGGTCGACCAGTGCATCCGCCCGGTCGTTGACGAAGTCGGTCGCTTCGGCGATCGTCAATGCCTCGCGCGCGAGCGCCTCCGCCGCCTGGATTTCTGCCCGGCGCGCAAGCACGCGTGCGCGCACGCGGCGCCAACGGACCTGCGTGACCAGGTCGCCGCGCGCAGCCAGCTGGGAACTGAGCTTAGCAAGGTCCTCCGCCTCCTCATCGCGTCCCTGTTCGAGGATAACGACGGCGAGGGACGCGGCCATCGTCGAGCGGAACGCGCGCTCGCCCATCTCCTCGAGCGCGCGATACGCTGCGCGCGCGCTCTTCTCGGCCGCAGCGGGGTCCCCGGCGAGCAGCTCCACGACGGCCTCATGCTCAGAGGACGCCACGTAGAGTGTAAGGCCAAGATCGGCGTAGGTGGCGTTGCTCGTCGCGATCAACTCGCGGGCAATCGCGAAGCGGCCGACAATCGCGTTCAGGCATGCGAGCTGGCGGAGGATCGCCGCCTCCGACTCGGGGCTTTCGCGCACCTTCGCACGCATCTCCTCGCAACGGCGGATGCCCTCGGCGGCCGGAGTGGGCCCGAACCAGAGCGAGGACGCGATCCACGTGAGAATCTCGTAATACTCATGCTGATCCCCCGCCTGTCGCGCGTGGGCAGCGGCGCGCTCCCACGCCGCTGCGGCCGCCTCGCCGCGAGCTGCGTTAAAAAAAAGCCACGCCTCGAGCCGCCGTGCGCGGCACAGACCAAGGTCGTCCCCGAGGCGCTCGAAGATCGGGATCACAATGGCCGCCGCGCGTGCGGCCTTCTCCAGCCCGCCCTCCTCGCCGAGGAGGAGCTGCAGGAACTGGCGCTGGACGAGCACACGCGCTGGCAGGCGCTGGTCGTCCGCGGCCGCCGCCAGCAGCTCCGCCTCGTCCAGCACGCGCCCAGCATGATCCAGCCGACCGCTTTCGATCAGCGCGCCGCTCAGCTCCGCGAGCAGCGCGATCCGCCGTGGATCATCGGTGGGAAGCAGGCGGGAAACCCGCTCGAGCAGGCTGATCGCTGCAGGAAGGTCGCTACGCACTAGCGCCCGCCGCCCTGCGGCCTCGAGCCGTTCGCACGCCCGGGCGGCAAGCGAAGCCGCGCGCGCGTCGCGCGGGCCGAGCGAGACCCGGTACTGATAGGCCTGTTCGAGGTGATAGCCGACAATCTCCTCGAACTCGCCCAGCCGGTCCGCGGCCGTTCGCTCGAGCCAGGCGGCGAAGCGCTCGTGCAGGTCGGCGCGCGCGTTCTTCGGAAGGGAGCGATACGCGGCGTCGCGGATCAGGACGTGACGGAAGCGGTAGGCCTTGTCTCCGGCGAATGACGGCGCCTCCGGGCGGATCAGATCCCGACGGACGAGTGCGAGCAAGCCGTTCTCGAGTGCGTCGGGCACGGGACAGGCGAGTTCGTTGACGGCACCCCGATGGAATACTGTGCCCTCAACTGCGGCGGCCGTCAGGATGGCGCGCTCAACGGGCGGGAGGCCTTCGAGACGGGCCGCGAGAAGCGCGTTGATCGTCGAGGGAACGGGCAGCTCGGCGAGGTCGGACGCAGGGACCCAGCCATCGGACGCGCGGGTGAGCAACGCGTCGTCGACGAGCATCGCCACGAGTTCCTCGGCGAAGAGCGCATTGCCCTCGGCTGCGCTGGAGATCCTCGACTCCGCCGCGGGCGGCAGAGGCACGCCACCAAGCAGGTTGGAGATCAGCTCGCGGCATTCCGCGTCGCTGAGCCGCTCTAGGAGGATTGACGTCGCGTTGCGCTTGCCGGCCCCCCAGCCGGGACGTGTATCGAAAAGCTCCAGCCGCGCGATGCAGATGAGGAGGATCGGGAAATCGTGTGAGAAGTCAGCGACATGCTCGATTAAGTCGAGGAACGTCGATTCAGCCCAATGGACGTCGTCCACCACGACAACGAGCGGACCCGTTCGCGCGAGCGCCTCAAACAGCCTCCGGACGGCCCAGGCGGTCTCCTCGGTCGTACCTTGTCCCGCGCCGCCAAGCCCTAGCGCCCCGGCCACGCGCTCGGCAATCAGCCCGGCTTTCTCGTCGCCTGTGAGCCGCGACCCGATCACAGCTGCGAGCTTTTCGCCGGAGTCCGGTCCCTCCGCGCGCGTGAGCTCCCGGACGATCTCGGCCAGCGGCCAATAGGTGATGCCCTCGCCATAGGGCAGACAACTGCCATGCAAGACCGTGACATCCTCTGGAAGGTCGCTCGCGAACTCCCGCACGAGCCGCGACTTTCCCATACCCGCTTCGCCGAGAATGGTGACGAGGTGGCAGGTTCTGTCGCCGACCGCATTGCGGAAGACGGTCTGGAGCAAGGCTCGTTGGCGTTCGCGCCCGACGAAAGGCGAGTCGAAGCGGCGCGCAAGGCCGGGGGCGCGGGCTATGACTTCTACCAGGACAAGAGCGCGGATGGTCTTGCCGTGCTTGACTTGGCGCGGCCCGCTCGGCTCGACGACGACTGCATCGCGCACGAGCCTGTGCGTCGGCTCCCCTATCAGGATCTCATTGGCCGCCGCCGCCTCCTCGAGGCGCTTGGCGACATTGACGGCATCTCCGGCGACTGAAAAATATCCCTGCGTGTGGTCGCCGGCGATCACCTCGCCGGTGTTGATGCCGATTCGGTTTTCAAGGCGGACGCCCCAACCGGCTTCGAGTTCGTGGTTGAGGATGGCAAGTTTTTCGCGCATCTCCACTGCCGCCCGCACCGCGCGCAGCGCGTCGTCTTCGTGTAGGAGCGGCACCCCAAACACAGCCATGATCGCGTCTCCGATGTACTTATCCACGATTCCGCCGTGCCGTTGAACGATTGCGCTCAGCTCGCCGAAGTAGCGGCTGAGCAGGTTCCGGAGTGCTTCGGGATCGAGGGAGAGGCCGAGCCGTGAGGAATCGACGATGTCGGTGAAGAGGATCGTGACCATCTTGCGGGCGTCCGGGCTCGGCTCTCGTGTTTCCGTTGCTGCCGGCTTGGCCGGAGCCGAGGATGCGATCATCTGATAGACTTTCACGGGCGTGGGGATGTTCCCGAGCTGCTGTTCGCCCGCATACTCGAAATGGACATCGATTTTGCCCATGAGTTGCTCGTAAGCCGAGCCTGATATTGAGACGCTTCCTGGTGTGCAGAGTTCTTCCAGACGAGTCGCCACAGTGATGCCGTCACCCAGCAGATCGTCGTCCTCGATCACGACATCTCCCAGGTTTACGCCGATGCGCAAGACAACGCGGCGTTCGGAACTCACGGGTTCCTGCCAGTCGGCAACCTGTTTTTGCACTGCCGCTGCGCAGGCCACCGCATCGACGACAGACACGAACTCCGCGACTAAACCTTCACCCATCAGCTTCACGACACGACCGCGGTGTTCGGCGAGCAAAGGCTCCAGGAGGGATTGCCGCAGATGTTTCACCGCTGCCAACGTCCCGGTCTCGTCGGCATCAACGAGGCGCGAGTAGCCGACGATATCCGCAACCAGTATTGCGGCCAGTTTTCGCCCGACCCGATGCAATGCCATGGTATCGGCCTCCGCGCGGGAACTTTGCCCCCATCACCGGTCATTCCGGAATGAAATAATAGCTCATTGCTGCGAATGCGACGACCAGAATCGGACGAATACAGGGTCGGTTAGCACTCGAAGGCAGCCGTTTGTCATCTCGATGTCGCAGAGGGATCCCTTCTGCGGCGCTAGATGAAGACGATAAGCTGCTGCGTCATCGCATAAACGACATGGTGCTGCACTGATCACTATCGGACCACTCCAAGCAGCTGCTGGCACGTGGCGCGACAATGGCAGAAGTCGCCTTTACCGCCTTTCCGCTACCTTCAGTTTCACTGACTTGCGATACACTCGACTAGTTTTATCCATTCGGTCCGGACCGGAAAGCTGAGGTTGTTCCACAGTGTTTTTCGGACGACCAAATGAACATGCATGAGAATGAACATTTGACGCCGCTGGGTCGAGATGAGATCGCGCGACGTTGTTGCTCCAAAGCCGGGGCTGCGCGTCACGTCGAAAATGGCCAGCCGTTGGGTGATACGATTTCTAACTGATGGCGCCGCCGTCCACGTCGCCATCAACGATGCCTCCCCGCATCGCATTCTCACAGATACTGCCCGACGAGAAGAGGGAGAGAGCCGTTGCCTTCCTCGAGGCGGCATTGGCCTACTATGCCGGCCTCGGCAACACGGTCGAACGGGTGCCCTGTTGCACGTCAAGGGCATTCGCCCGCGCCTGATGCCGACACGATCTCAAGCCCGTCCGCACGGCCGAACGCCTTATCCAGAACGCCCTCAGCGCCCTCGCCTATCCCAACGCGACCGGCGCGCCGCATAATTGCCACAGGGGCCCTTCGCTACAATTGGCATAGACCACATGGCACCCTAAAATCCCAAACGCCGATCACCACACTCGGCCTGACCGAGGACAACCTCTTGAGGGTTAACAACTAGGCGCGTACATTGTGCGTCTGAAGTCCACGCACAACGGGGGACCAAATGGACAAGGGGTTGACGCGACGTTGCGCTATGCTCAACGGGGTGGTGTTCACTGCAGCCGTTGTCATGATCGGGTCACTCTCAATAGCGCCTTCGGCGAAGGCAGAGGAGCAGATTGAATCGATCACGTGGGCTTTGCCCAGCATCCCAGACACGCTGTTCATTCCGCATGCCTGGACGACCTATGGCGGCGCGATCATGTCGCTTGTCCAGGAAGGACCGCTAACCTTCGGCGACGATCTCACTCTCGAACCCGCATCGGCCGACAAGTGGGAGCAGGTCGATCCGACGACCATCAAGTATTACCTTCGGAGCGGCGTCAGGTTCGGCGACGGAAGTCCCCTCACCGGAGACGATGTCGCCGCCACCTTCAAGTATCACATGAACCCGGACTCTGGCTCGCAGCTCGCCTCCTTCTACAGTTCGGTGGCGACGGTTGAGGCGACGGCACCCGGTGAGGTGACCGTCAAATTGAAGGCGCCGAATGTCCAGTTCGCCTTTACCGCCGCTCACATGGCGGGATTCGTCTTCAAAAAAGAACAGCTCGCAGATAGGAATATCGGAACACCCGAAGTTCTGCCGCTTGGGACCGGCCCCTACAAGCTCGTTAAATTCGATCCGACACATGAGGTCGTCCTCGAAGCGCGCGACGACTACTGGGGGCCGAAGCCAGTCGTCAAACGGATCACCTTCCAAACGGCTCGAGACCGGCAGGCTCTGCGTCTCGCTATGCAAAGCGGCGAGATCGACGGCACCTTCGATCTCGCCATCTCCGATGTCGACCAGTGGAAAGCTCTAAACAACGTCGACATCGTCACCGCGCCGTCGCTCGGCATGTACGCGCTTATTCTCGATCATTCGGCGCCGCCATTCGACGACATCCATGTGCGCCGTGCCGTGGCCTATGCCGTAGACCGGGAGGGTCTCGTCAAGGCGCTCCTCAAGGGCAACGGCGAGGCGGCGACGGCATTGAACCCGCCCGAAATGTGGTCGGGAGTGCTGCCTTCTGACGAGGTTCGCGCCTTCTACGCTACGTTGCCAACATACCCGTTTGACTTGAACAAGGCGAAGGCAGAGCTGGCACAATCCAGCCATCCGGACGGCTTTGACGTCACTATCCCCGCATCGAACGCCGATCCATATATGGTCAACATCCTGCAGTCGGTGGTGGAGAACCTGAAGCAAATCGGTATCCGTGCAAGCATCCAGGAGACCGACAATAACACCTGGCTCGCGCAGTACTTTCGGCACGAAAAACAGGAGAAACACGAGAAATTTCGCATGCAGATCATGGGGTATTACCCGGACTTCGCTGACGCAGCCAACTATCCCGACCTCTTCTTTTCGAGTGCGAACGCAGAGAAGGATCGCATGAATGGCTCGAACTTCAGGAATGGCGCAGTCGATGCTTTCCTGAAGATCGCGAACGAGACGTCCGACCCGAAGGCGCGCGCCGATGCGTTGAAGGGCGTGTTCAGGATCGCCAACGAGGATGTCGCAGTCGTGCCGATCTTCTGGCCCGCCTCGGCAATGGCGATCAACAACAAGTACAAGCTCACCGGCTATACCGCCTTCTGGTACAATGTCCCGTGGGCGATCCGGGGTTTCGGCCTGAAATAAGGGATCGCGGCGCCGCTTGGCCACGGCCATTTTCATTGTTTTCGTCGCATGCACCGGCGCCCCTGCGTCCGGCCGAGGATTGAAGGTGGCAGCAGATGGAATTTTTTGAGGCAAGTCTCGGACGACGTCACCAGCTGCGCGTCGCAGCGGGCGTCAGCGACCCCGACCAGCTCGGCGCCAGCTACTGCGGCTATCTTAAGGCCCGGGCGGTCGCAACGATCAACCGGTTTAAAGCCGCTGTAATAATCTCCGGCATCGCCAATCAATGCCACTGTTCCTGCAGTCACAGCTTCCATGCGTTCATCGGGCAGCTTTCAGAGGAGCGCCATCGACGCGTAGCGATCGGTCTCTTGGCAATCATGCGGCTCGACGAGCCGACGACGCCGAAATTGATAATCCATGGCGACAGGGCCCGATGCACCCCGCTCGGCCAGGCGCAGGAATCGTATGCGGCCCTCCTCGAACGCGGTGCCCAGTCGGAGCTCGTCGTCTATCGGCGCGAAGGCCTGGGCGTGCGCGAGCGGGAGCGCAGGCTCGATGGATGGCGACGCACGATCGGCTGGTTCGACCGCTATCTCGGGTCCCCGCGGTGACGGGCTCGAGCCTCATCGTCTTCGTCGCGCGACGGTTCGCCGTGGCGATCCCACTCCTCCTTATAATCTCCTTCGGCGTCTTCGCGCTGGTCCACATCGCACCCGGTGACCCGGTCCGCTCCCTGCTTGGCGCACGCCCGTCAGACCCGGCAACGCTCGTAGCCATCCGTGCGCGTTACCACTTGGACGATCCGTTCCTCGTCCAATATGGGAAGTGGCTGTTGCAGGTGATCCGAGGCGACCTAGGCGTATCGATCCAGGGCAACCGGGCGGTGACGAGTACGATTGCGGATCGGCTCGGCGTCACCATCTTTCTCAGCTTGATGAGCACCATTCTCGTTCTTGGCCTCGGCATCCTGCTCGGTGCGCTCGCGGCCTTCCGCCGTGGTACGTGGCTCGACCGGGCGGTCGTGATGTTCGGTGTTTTCGGCATCAGCTCTCCGGCCTTCGTCACAGGCATTTTCCTTCTCTATGTCTTCGGCGTTCTGCTGCACTGGTTCCCGATCTTCGGTCCGGGGAGCGGATTTCTCCAGCGTGCCTGGCACCTGACGCTTCCGGCGCTGGCGCTTGCGATCTCGGTCATGGCGATCGTCGTCAAAATCACGCGCGCGGCGATGATCGAGGAGCTGGCCCGAGACTACGTCACGTTTGCGCGCGCGCGCGGACTGAGTTCGCATCGCATTTTGTTTGCCTACGTGCTCAGGAACTCCCTCATTCCTGTGGTCACGGCCGCAGGGCTCATCGTCGTAGGCATCGTGACCGGCGCGATCTACGTCGAGGTCACCTTTTCGTTGCCAGGTCTCGGCGCCTTGACGATCGATGCAATCCAGAAGCGCGACATTCCGATGATCCAAGGGACCACGCTGCTTTTCTCTGCCTTCGTCGTGGTCATCAACCTTGCGATCGACGTGATCTATACGCTGATCGACCCGCGCATCCGTTTCGGCCGAGTCGAGTCATGAGCGCCCCAGCCATCGGCGAAACACGAAGGAGGAAGCAGCCATTGCGCTTTCCAATCGTCATAATCGTTGCTGCGCTGATGGTCACCGCGGTGGCGATCTGCGCTGTCCTTGGGGAGAGAATCGCCCCCGATTCGCCCTTCCTCCAGCGTCTCGGGATCGGCGATACGCCGCCTTCCCCAGTACACCTTGCCGGGACGGATCTACTCGGCCGCGATGTCCTGTCGCGCGTGATCTATGGTGCGAGAACGGCCTTGGTCGGCCCAGTCGTCGTTGCCGCCGGAGCTTTCGCGATCGCGACCCTGCTTGGCCTTCTTTCGGGCTATCTCGGCGGTCTGGTCGATTCGGCCATCATGCGCTGGGTGGATTTCATGCTCGCGTTGCCGGGGCCGCTCGTGGCGGTCGTCGTCGTTGGTGTAGTGGGCGGCGGATACTGGACCGCCGTCCTCGTTTTGGTCGTCCTTTTCGCCGCCCCCGATACGCGCATTGTGCGGAGCGCGGTCCTCGAGCAACGACCGCTTCCTTATATCGACGCCGCGCGCACTCTCGGTATCTCGAAGACGCGTATTGTGTTCGTGCACATCTTCCCGAACGTCGCGCCGATCATCCTCGCATATGTAGTCCTCGACTTTGCCTTCGCGCTGGTCAATCTCGCCGGGCTGTCGTTCCTAGGCCTCGGCATTGAGCCCGGGACCCCTGACTGGGGTCGGATGCTCTTCGAGAACCGCAATATCCTCTTCTCCAATCCGGTTGCGCTGATCCTGCCGTCAGGAATGATCGTCCTTACCGCGGTCAGCATGAACCTCATCGGTGATTGGCTGTTCGAGCGGTTTGCAGAGTGAACACGGCCGTAACGCGCGCGGGTCAGGACGGTCCGCTCCTCGAGGTCGAGGGGCTAGCGATCTCACACGGCGCGGTGCCCATTACGACGTCCTTGGGCATCATGGTGAAGCGGGGCGAGACCGTTGCGATCGTCGGCGAATCCGGGTCCGGAAAATCGCTCACGGCGCGGGCAATCGCCGGCATATTGCCGCCAGGCATAAATGCCACAGGCGCTGTCACGCTAGACGGCATCCCCCTGATGCGGCTTACCGAGAGCGAACTCCGCAAGATCCGCGGGTTTCGCGTGTCGATGCTTATGCAGGATCCGTTCACGATGCTGAATCCACTCATGCGAAGCGGCGACCACATTGACGAAATGCTGCGCGACCGGCCCGAATTCGCCTCGCGTGCCGTAAGAGCCGCGGAGGTGAAAAGACGCCTCGCAGAGGTCGGCATAACCGACGAGGATGTAGCCCGCCGCTTGCCATTTCAGCTATCGGGGGGCATGTGCCAGCGCGTCGCACTTGCCGCCGCTCTCGCTCGCGACCCGGAACTGCTCATTGCCGATGAGCCCTCGACGGCGCTCGACGTAACAACGCAGGCGGAGATCATCAAGCTCCTGCGTCGTGTCCAGCGCGAGCGACACATGAGCCTCATTCTCATTACGCACAACCTACGCCTCGCGTTCTCGACCTGCCAGCGCATCTATGTGCTCTACGCCGGCTCAATGCTCGAAGTCGGCGAGGCCGCATCTGTCGAGCGTCAGCCGTTCCATCCTTACACCTTGGGACTTCTGCTCTCGGAACCGCCGGTCGATATTCGCGTGCCTCGGCTCGTTGCGATCCGGGGCTCCGTGCCGCGCGCGGCCGATGTTGTCGACAGCTGTGGTTTCGCCGACCGCTGTGATTGGGCGAAAGAGATTTGCCGCGCCGGCAAGCCGCCGCTGGCCGCTCGCGATGCGAGTCGGTTCACTGCATGCATCCGCCAACACGAGATTCAGGGTGAACTTGACGCTCTGCGCGGGGCGGCGCTCTTGGCGGCGCCTATAACGCCGCGCCAGAGCGAAACCGCAGGGGCGCTCGTTCGCGTTGACGCGCTCGTCAAGACATTCGTGGGCAGGCGGGGCCGTTCGATCTGCGCGGTAAAGGACGTATCGCTTCACATTATGTCCGGGGAAAGCGTCGGCCTCGTCGGCGAATCCGGCTCGGGCAAGACCACGCTCGCGCGCTGCCTCGTGGGCCTCGAAACCCCGACTGCTGGCAACATCCTCATCAACGGCATCGCGACAGCGAATTTCGGCGCCATGGCGAAGGCGGACCGCGCCCGCGTTCGGCGGACAATTCAGATGGTCTTCCAGGATCCCTATTCGACACTAAATCCAAGGCATAGCGTCGGGCAGGCTCTGGGCGAGGCGCTCGGGGCGTCGGCGGGCGCTACCGGCCCAGCGACGCCGGAACGGATCGCGTCGCTGCTGGCAGAAGTCAGCTTGTCTGCCGCCTACGCCACGCGCCGTCCGGTGTCGCTTTCGGGCGGCGAGCGCCAGCGAGTCGCCATCGCACGCGCGCTTGCTGTCAAACCGGCAATCCTCGTTTGCGACGAACCAGTATCTGCACTTGACGTCTCGGTGCAGGCGCAGGTGCTCAACCTATTCAAGCGCCTGCAAGTCGAGCACGAGCTCTCATATCTCTTCATCTCGCACGACCTTGCTGTCGTGCGCCAGATCGCCGAGCGCATTTATGTCCTCTATCTTGGCGAGATCGTCGAGGAGGGCCCTACAGAGAGGGTCATCGGCAACCCGCTGCACCCGTACACGCGTCGCCTCGTTGAATCCATGCCGCGCTCTGCCATCCAACGTGCACCCTGAGGCAACTCACAGCATGGCATTCCATGCATTCCTGCGCGCCGCCCCCGCCGGGATGGACCGGCGCATTTTTCTGTTTTCTTTCCGCAAAGAGGTCTAAATTTTCGGCGCTATTAACTAAAACCAGGGACGGGACGGCATTGCCTATCAGCGGCTAGCGGCCGAATGTCGTTACAATGTGCGCAAATATTCGGTTCGATTTTTGCAGACCTTCGTGTTTCGCTCCTCCCGTCGTCACGATCCGCTGATTTCGGCCATCGAAATGCTCAGGACATTGGATGACAACCGTCGCAGATCGCTACCTGACAGGGCGCCGGTTGCTCACCTTTCCGAGTGTTGAACCATTTAAGAAGTGGCCAAAATCGACTTAAGAAGTGCAAGCCAGCAGATCGAGATCGTTGCTCGAGATCGCGGCGAAGGCGACGGCTGGCTGTGGCAAAGGCGCTGCCACATGCGATGCAAGTAGCAGACCGATGGCACCTGATAGAAAGCGCCAGCCGTGTATTTGTGGATGCTGTCCGCAAGTCCATGCGCAGTATCCGGTCGGTAATCCGAGCCACCAAGATCGATCCCGATCTGCTCACCGCGGCCGAGCGCATTCAATATGAGGCTATCTGCGGCGCGAAGAGGCCAATGCTGCCATACTCGATCTGACGAAGGATGGAGCAACGATCAAGGAGATCGTGCGTCGCACCGGACATAGCCGCGGATACGTTCGGCACGGGATCAACGTTTTGACGTCTTCCGCGTCCGGGAAAGCTCGCTTGAGCTGCACCTCGAATAGCTTGAGGTGCAGTGGACCGCAGGCCATTCCAACGGCGTGTCGTCGGCGAATGGGCGACGCGCGCGCGCCTGGCGAAGCCGTCAGATTATGGCGGCGAACTTTTTAGTGATCGCGTCAAAGCCCTTTTGCGTTGGGTGTAACTCATTTGCCCACCAGTTCTTGTAGGACGAACCGGTCGGAAGCGTGTTCCGCAAATTCAGAAATTTGACATGTTGAAAGGGAGGCTTTCCTTCGATCCCAGCCAGCATCTCGTTGAAGCGGTCAATCAGTTTCACACAGATTTGCTTCCGCTTGCTCATGTCTGCGTAGCCCTTGCGACGAAAGCCCGGCTCAAGCCATGGGCCTGGAAATGGGCCTCATCCACCCCAGAATCCGTGGCCGTCAGGTACGGGATAGTCATAGCCGTGAATTACGATTGGGACCGTATGACCGATATGCGCCTTGCAGATTTCAGTTGTCGCAGCCAGGATGGTTGACGTACGCGTCACGCCCGCGCTGGTCGATAACGCCTGTTACGATGGGGTCGTTTAGGTCCGGCAAACCTGACAAAGCGTGATTGAGCAGGCTGGCGAACTGGTCACCCGCCACATCGTTACCACCTCCTGACAGCAGGAACGCACGTGGTTCAACGTGAGTACGAAGTACCTTTTCAATCCGCCGTGAGAAATCGTCGAGTTGTCCATCCGAATAGGCCATATCTTCGACGGTGTCGCCGCGATGCGCTGCCGACTCCAGATCGTACCCGTAACTGTCCTCAAGATCGCTCAAGACATCATGAAACGGATAGTCGAACCAGGAATCCCCTTCAGCGATTAATACACCTTTGCTGGCGTGCGTGAGCGGAACCTTGCTTAGCGGGCCTTCGCATAGCAGCAGCCCCATGTCTGACGTAGCCCGCCTATAATCCTTGCCGGGGACTTGTCCACGATTCGCTCTAAAAGCCTCGAGCCCACGTCCCTTGCAGAGGACTTGTCCCGACTTCCTAGAGAAAATGGCGGTGAGCTCCTAACCCCTGTTACGCTCGCAATTGTGGAGGTATCATGATTGGGTTCTCACGGCGCACAATAATTCCAATCGTTTTCAAAGGTTGCTGGTAATCGCTTTTTCAAGTCATCGGTTAGGGGGACACCATGGGTATTTTACGGGACACGGAATACTGGAGAAATATCGTTCAACAGATGGTGCCTTTCCGACCTGCTCCTGGAAAAGTGCCTTCGCCGGACGACGTGCAACGCCTGCTTCGGATATCTTGCAGCGCATTCACCAGACTGGTGAAAGATCCGGAATTGCAGAAGGATTTGGATGCTCTCGTCCAGGCTGCTCAACAGGCATCGACCAATCTCCCCGAGGGGACCGAGGCAATAAGGGGCTACTTGGAGGCATTTCAGCAGGTTGAAATCGAGATTTTGAGAAGAGCCAACGTGCCAGAAGACGCCTTCTTTGAATTGGATCGGGCCATAACAGCAATGAAGCAAAGCGGTCTCGACTTAAAGGACTATCAGGAGGTTGAGACACGACTGAAATTCATTCAGGAAAAGGTCTGTAGTCTGGCGAGTGGCCAAAATCTGAAAAACGACAAAGCGCCTGAACTGGGAGACCTTCTTATTGGGGCCGCCGCTGGGACACTGGTAGGCGCGGTTGACCTGACTGTCGTGATCGGTTCGGCAGCCGCTGCTGTGGTTGTGGTGCCTGCCGCCGCCGCCCCTGCTGCAGGCGTTGCCGCTGGTCTGGGCGCGCTGGTGGGATTCTCCCTGAACGTGCCTGTAAGATCTTGGGGAAATCTGTGGAAGCACCTCCGCGCGTCCTGATTTCTTTAGAAGTGCAGGCCGAGTTGTCTGGCCATTTCCGGCGTCAGCCCGAGTTGGTCTTGCAGCCGCCCTCAAATACGCGGGATCAGCCTGGTCTTGGTGGCGGTGGTCCAGTGTGATTGGGTTGAATCGGTGAGTGCAGCTCGACAACCGGCAGAAAGTATTCCTTCAACGTCAAGGCGCAGGGCAAGTCACATGTAAATCACTGGTCCCACAGGATTTGTGAAGTCGTGTTAGGATCCAATGATCACTCTACTATACCACGCTAGAATTTCTTTCCCGTTGGCCTTGAGACAAACGGTGACATTGGGTTGCGCTTTTGTTGAGGGGCGGAAATCTGCGACTGTCATACCAAGAGTCGCAGTCCCTGTCGTCTCAACTGTGACAGGTAACCGTTGTGTCTCAAAAAGGCACGGCTGCACGGCGTAGGCGATGACAAGTAGATCGTGGACCGGAAACCCACGAATATTTGGTTCCAGTTCTTTATAAGCGCTTTCATAGAAGCGCGTGATTTCGCCAATAAACTTCGTGAACGTGCCTTCGTCGCGCCGGAAGGCCTTGATGAGCGAAGGCCTTATCCTCACATGCCGGGTAACATCCTGCCCGACCATCGTAACGTCGGCGCCAGATTCGAACACAATTCGCGCGGCTTCCGGGTCGTTTAGCACATTGGCAGTCGCGACGGCGGCGACGTTGCCAGGGCCGCGCACGATCCCACCCATGAAGATAATCCGTCGAACAAGTCTGGTGAACCTAGGCTCGAGGCGCATAGCGAGCGCCACGTTTGTCAGCGGCCCGAGGGCTAGAATGGTGATCCGCCCCGGGTTGTCAACAACGAGCCGTGCCATTTGGTCGGCTGCATACCCCTCCGATATCGGATACGCAGGTTCTGTGGGTTGTAAGGAGCCGAAACCGTAAGGTCCGTGGACTGCAGTGGCGAAGCCGAGTCGCCGCTGGATCAATGGCTCGCCGGCTCCCATGAAAACTGGGATGTCCTTTACGTTGCCTAGCTCAAGCAAGATACGCGCGTTGCGCGTGGCCGTCCGAACATCGCAGTTCCCAAACACCGTTGTCACCGCTACAATCCGGAATGCTCCCAGACGAATTGCGAATAGTATCGCTTGAGCATCATCGATGCCAGGATCGGTGTCGATAACTACGCGCTCAAGATCATCTAGATTCATACTTCAAGAGCCTCGCAACAAACACCAATCCATAGGCCCGATCAGACCATTCGGGCGCTTAAGTGGGCTAGCTTGTCTGACGTTGGATGACTACGCCAATCCAATCCCTGGCGTTGACTACATTGTACGCCCTTAGCAAATAGCCAACCTGCGTCGCCGTTGGGACTAACCGGCTCCGCGGAACCTCCAGGCATCGGATCCGCCCAACGACTAGTTTGTGTTGTTAGTCTGTCGGCCGTTAGGCAACTATATCACAGCTATTATTGCTCGGCTTAACGATACAGCCGTCGAGGAAGTTGGCGAGGCAATATGAAACGCGCCTAAGATGCGACGATGGCGTAAAGGTCGCCGGCCATCATGTCAGGCGATCGAGTTTCGTCCAGGGTAGGCAGAACGAGCCGGGCAAGCACCCGCTTGAACTTGCAACTTTGTTCGATTAGAAATGATGCATCAGGCCGGGCCCCTCTGGCAGTTCTAGCGAGCTGTGATGTCGGACTGAGTGTTCAACCGGATGGCCTGGCTCTCGTGGAATCCATTCTCGTGTCGTTCGTAAGGATTAGTATGGTCTCGGCATCGCAATGCGGGGCCTTCCGTGCTTGTGCGTTCGACCGATCCAGCCAATCCACCATCCCATGACGAAAAGTACGGTGCCAGATGAGCGAACTTCTCACTGCTGAAGCAATCTCGGCTCTCTTCCAGGTCATCATGATGGATCTGGTCCTCGCCGGTGACAATGCGATCGTTATTGGACTCGCTGCTGCTGGTCTGCCGCGCGAGCAGCGAAACAAGGCCATCTTCGTTGGAATTATAGCGGCGACGGTCCTTCGCATCATCTTTGCTGCGGCGACGAGCCAGATCCTGCAGATAATCGGCCTTCTCCTCGCAGGTGGAATCCTGCTTCTTTGGGTTTGTTGGAAGATGTGGAGAGAGCTGCGTGGCAACGATACGACAGAAGGCGACGGCGGCGACGCCCTCGAAGACGGGGATCCTGGTTTCGACGAACAAGCGTCAGGAAACCGCCCGCGCAAGACCTTTGCGCAGGCGGCCTGGCAAATCGTCGTCGCTGATGTATCAATGTCTCTCGACAATGTCCTTGCCGTTGCCGGGGCTGCGCGTGATCACCTGGTTGTTCTTGTTTTCGGTCTCATGCTCTCGATCGCACTGATGGGTATGGCTGCAAGCGTGATCGCCCGTTTGTTGCAGCGCCACCGATGGATTGCGTACGTTGGCCTTGCCATCATTCTGTACGTGGCTTTGGAGATGATCTATCGCGGAACCCTTGAGATATTGGCCTATGAGCATCTGATACCTGACGGCATGGCGAGATCGTCTTTGTGAACTTGCGACTAAACATCGAGTGATCGAGGCCTTCCCTGTCCGGAATTTGGTGACAATCTCCTCCATTTGCGTCTCCGCGCCAGCATGTCCAACCCGTGTCTGATGGGCCGTAATGCGAAGGCCGAGACTTTGGGGATAATCGTGGTTGTGGCCAAGATTAGGTCTGCGGCCTTTAAGGCAAAGCGCCCGTCATGGGGAGACAGGCCAGACGAAGCCCTGTCCTTAAATTGTCAACGTCGGCCGCTTGTTGCAACGAAGATGTGTCAACGAGCCGGTCCACATATTCTGCACTTCCTGCTTGCCGATCAACCGCTAAGGCCCGCCGCCGTCTTGACGCACAGCCACGCCGAGCACCACGACTGCAGCGAGATATACTGTGTGGACCATTGCCCGATGCGTGCCCGGTCAAAGCGGTATCAGGCCGCCGGCGGGGTACCCATGCCTCGGGTTGCTTTGGGGCTGGCTTTGGCGGAGCGTGCGGGTCCTCGACCTTCGGCGGGTGCACTCACACTTTCTTGACCATCGCCAACGCTCTGCCGGCAACACCCGGTGTCAGCATCCATTTACCGAGAGCATCGATGCCGGTAGCGCGGCGGAGGGTTCGATTAGCTCAAACAGATGCGCTTCCAATGGGTGTCTTGATCCGCAAGTCGTGAACGCGCTTAATTGTCAACGTCAAGTTGTCTTTGACCGAAGCCTGGCGTTTCATCCACGATTACCGCACGCCAGGCTTCAATCATTTGTTAACCATATGGGCGCAGCCTTTATTCGCTGACCCCCACCCCATGGATAACCCAAGTCAGCCCCCGGCCGCTGCCCCATCTTGCGGCCGGGAACTTCCTGACCAAAGCAAAACATTGGATCTGTCTTTAAGATTTTGCGAGCTACGCAACGGCCCTAAAAATTGGATAGGCAATGTGCGCTTTGCGCCAAAGCCTGCCATTATCGTATCAAGCGGTCGTGCGCTCCATGACGACTTCGGCCTCCAGGCTTTCGAGATCCCTGTAAATCGTGACTGTGGCCAGCACCTTTCCGTTGCTCATGTATTGAAGCCTGCAGTCCTTCGCGTTTATATCGCCGTTAACGATGATCTCATCCCAGTCATCGGCGTGCCCGACGTAGTTGATCGGGATGTCGTAGTGCTGGCTCCAGAAGAAGGGCACGGTTTCGAACTTTTGCTGCTGGCCCAGCATGTTGAGTGCGGCAACCTGCCCCTGGCGTTGTGCGACGACCCAATGTTCAACACGGATATTTTGACCGGAATGCGGATCGGGCCAGCGCGCAATGTCGCCTGCCGCATAAATCCCTGGAACGCTTGTCTCAAGAAACGCATTGACCGCCACCCCGTCGTCGATAGCAAGACCAGCCTGCTCGGCCAGGGCGAGACATGGCCTGACGCCGATGCCGGCAACGACAAAGTCGGTCTCTTGTACGGCGCCGCTCTTAAGCTGGACTTTTGAACCGTCGATTGCAGTAACCGTATCCTCGAGATGAAAAATGACACCGTGCTCCTCATGGAGCCTTCGCACGAAATCGCCCATGTCCGGCCCGAGAACCCGCTCCATCGGGCGCTTGGCGGGAGCGACGACGTGAACCTCGATATCGCGTGCGCGAAGCGCCGCGGCGACCTCGAGCCCGATAAAACTCGCCCCTATCACGACGGCGCGCCGAGCGTTCTTGGCTGCGGCGATGATGGCACGGCTGTCATCAAGGCTACGCAGCGTATGGACATTGGGCTGATGCGCGCCGGGTATGGTCAAGCGCACCGGTTCTGCACCTGTTGCCAGGAGCAACCGATCATAGGCAATCGTGTCTCCGTTTGCGGTGACGACATGCCGTGCCGCGGCGTCGACCGCAATGACTTCTGTTTGAAGGCGAAGGTCGATGTTGGCCTTGCTGTAGTACTTGTCCGAACGCAACGGCACCCATGCTTCCGGCGCGCTTCCAGCCAGATAGTCCTTTGACAGGTTCGGCCGATCGACGGGGGCGGCAGTGTCCGCGCTCAGCATGATGATACTGCCCTGATATTGACGCCGCCGAAGCATTTCCGCCGCAGCAAAACCTGCCGCGCCACCACCAATGATGACAATCCGCTGGGGCGCGTCGGCGCCTGCGGGCTCCTTTCTTGGTGGTTGATCGCGTTTGTTCTGAACAAATATCTTCCCGTCTCGCTGCTCGACATCCCAGCACGACAACGGGCTGAGAGCAGGTGCTCGGAGAGCTTCGCCATTGATCAGGTCGAAACAGGCATGGTGCCAGGGGCAGCGCACGGTATTGCCGACCACGAGCCCATCAACAAGCGGACCATGATAGTGGCTGCATTGGGCATCAATGGCGAATATCCCGTCCGCTGTTCGCACGACGAGAACATCTTTTTCGCCGACATGGCCGAGAAGCTTTTCTCCATCAAGGGCAACGCCCTCACTCAGATCGGGGCCGCTCGGGGACTGGCTTTCAGCCATGGCTGTCTCCTTGATAACCGCTCATTCGTCCAGGCGAAAGCCGGCTTTGAGAACGACCTGGAATCGGGCTACCTTGCCATCTTCAATGTGCCCCCTGATTTGATCGACCTCGAACCAGTCGAGTTGTCTCAAGCTCTTTGAGGCGCGCGCGATCGCATTCTTGATCGCTGAATCAATTGAATCGGTTGAACTGCCAACGAGTTCGATCTTCTTGTAAACATGATCCTCACCCATACGATCCTCCTTCGGGCTTTTCGCGTCGGTGTTTCGTTATGTTCGCCATGCAAGCAGTCGACATTGTGGGCCGACCAGGTTCAAATGTGAAGTTCCATTCAAAGGCTAGCGCCGATATGTGCTCGCAATCCTGTGCTGGCATGCAAATTGCGCTCCGTCGGCTGACCGCAGGAGCTGTGCTTGTTTGACGCGCTCTGCGCCAAAAGCGGCCATCCACGTGTTTACCCGCCTCGTTTCAGTTGACCAGCTCCACTTTGATTTGGTTGATCTTTCCGTTGAATTCGAACGGGCGCTTGTCGAAATAGGCTTGTGAGACAGGTGATCCCAAATCGACACCGACGTCGAATGACTCCGTTGCGGTGAAGGCGGCAGCCACTGTGCGAGCTACCGTCAATTTTGCCGCTTCTTTCCCGTCTACCTTGATGATCACATCTGCCGGGCCGGCAGGTTTTGGTATCGTGGTGGCGATCTCTATCGCATGCTTGCCAGCAGGAATTCTTGCGGTTTCGGCCTGGTAGTTCTCGATGATCATCATGTTGTATTCGTAGACAAGCCGTCCATCCATGAAGTAGACGCAAAGGCCTCCGCCGGCTCCGCCTACGGCATAGACCACGCCATTGGCGTTGTCGCCGATTTCGGTATCGATCCTCACCTTTGTACTCTCGCGACCAACACCCGGGGCCGCGAATTCCGGCATCCGGCGGGTGGTCTGACCAAAGGTCCATGTGTTGTAGGAGGATTTGATGCGATCTTCAGGATGCAGGCGCAACCAGTTGCCTGCGCCGATCGGAAAGTCTTTGTTTTCGCCCGCGACTTCAAGAAAACGCTTTTTCAGCACGTCGAGCTTTTCGGGTTCCTTGGCGGCAAGGTCCCTCGCCTGCGAAAAGTCCGATTTGAGGTCGTAAAGCTCCCACTCGTCTGCAGCCGAATCCCAATTTGCCAAACGCTTGGCCGATCCGGGCGTATCCCAGGGAATGAATGGGCCTGGGACATCGGCAAACCAGCTGTCAACATAGATACCGCGACTTCCGTTGTTGTCAAAAAACTGCTCGTGCTTCTGTGGTAAGGCGCTTGCATCATCAAAGGTATAGGCCAAGCTCGTCCCATCGATTGGCAATTGATCGTAGCCGTTAACAACCTGTGGAGCCCTTATCTTTAGCACATCGTAGAGCGTTGGGGCGATGTCGACGAGATGGTGAAATTGCTGTCGGAACTTGCCGTCATGCTTGATGTGGCCGGGCCAGGAAACGACCATCGCATTGCGGGTGCCGCCGAAGTAAGACCCCATCAGCTTTGTGCCCTTGAATGGTGTGCCGCCCGCCCAGGCCCAGCCCGCGTGATAAATATTGTCGGTCTTGCCCGTGCCGAGCGCATCAAGGCCGCCAAGCTTGTCGAGGGCTTCGATTTGCTGCTCGACCGTATTGGCAATGTTGTTTTGAGCAAGAAGTTCGCTGATTGATCCTTGCTGGCCCTCGGCGCTCGAGCCGTTGTCGCCGAAAATGTAGAAGATTAGTGTGTTGTCCCTGAGCCCGCGGCTCTCCATGCCGTCAATAAGGCGGCCGACCTGCGTGTCGGTGTGTTCGACGAAACCGGCGAAGATCTCCATCAGGCGCTCTTGGAACGGGCGCTGGGCCTGAGGAATGCTGTCCCAGGAAGCCATGGTCGGATCGCGTTCGGTGAGCTTCGTTCCCTCAGGGATGACCCCCATTGCAAGCTGGCGTTTATAGGTGCGTTCACGGTAGGCATCCCAGCCACTATCGAACTTGCCCTTGTATTTGTCGGCCCACTCGGGAAACACCTGATGTGGTCCGTGCACGCCGCCGGGGGCCCAATACATCAAAAATGGCTTGTCGGGGTCGAAGGCCCGATAGTCGTCGAGCCATTTCAGGGCTTTGTCGACCAGGTCGTTGGTGAGGTGATATTCCGGGTCATCGTGCGGCGGCTCAACCGCATCGTAATTCTCGGTGAGGCGCGGCTCCCATTGCGATGTCTCACCGCCGAGAAAGCCGTAGAAATATTCAAAGCCATAAGCATTTGGCCAATGGTCCTTCGGGCCAATGGATGTTGTCTCGATCGCCGGCGTATTGTGCCACTTGCCAAAGGCCGATGTGTGATACCCGTAGTTCTTCAGCACTTCCGGGACAGTTGCTGCCGTTTTCGGGATGATGCCCGTGTAGCCGTCAAAGGCGACGGCGCGTTCGGCAATGGTGCCGGATCCCACTCGCGTGTGATTTCGACCTGTGAGGAGAGCGGCTCGGGTTGGCGAACAGATGGAAGTGGTGTTGAACCCTGTAAAGCTGATGCCTTCGCCCGCAAGTTTCGATAGCGTTGGCGTATTGACCTCACCGCCGAACGGTCCAGAAATGTCGAAGCCGACATCGTCAAGCAGAACAATCAGAATGTTGGGGGCATTTGCCGGCAACCTTTGAGGAGGGGATGGCCATTGCATGGTCGAATCCTGAATGCGCGGCTGGGCCATTCCCTTCATAGGTTCTGCCGGGAATGGCAGAACGGACCCGTCAATAGGAACAGATTGGGCGGCGTGCCCTGGGCTGAAGTTGAACGATGAAGAGACCGCCAAGGCAAGCGCAACGGGAATGAGAATTGACCTGCCCAGGGCTCGATCGATGCGTGGCCTTCTCAAAAACGTCATCCCATTTCTCCTCGCTGCAGACGACAAAGGCCGGAATGCTTAATGCCGCTGGGAATGATGCACTTGCCCAGGACCTTCCCGCGATAGTATGGCGTTGTCTTATCTGGCGCCAGCGCAAGTACGTAACGGTTACACAGCGAAGGGACCGTTGATGTGTGGACATTTGCCTCGGCTGCCAGGGGCCACGATCCGACACGTTGAAGACGTCGCTTGAAGCTGCCAAATTGGTAACAGGGAGCAATGACCACGATGACCGACGAAATGGCAATGCCGGCGAATGTCGTAGCACCGGATACGGCCAAGCCCCCCGCTCTGTTACGCCGTCTTCTGCGTGCGAGAGATCGCATGGATGCCGCTCCACACGAGACATGGCTCGTAAGGCGGCTTGCGCGCGTCAGCGGTGTTTCGCAAGCGCATTTTGCTCGGTCATTCAAAGAGACCTTTGGCCTCCCGCCTCACCGATATCTGCTGACGCGCCGGCTTGAGCGGGCTACAGCGCTGCTGCGAGACACAGATATGCCGATTACCGAAATCGCGTTCCCGACCGGATGGAACAGCCTCGGAACATTTGGACGCACGTTTCGTGACATCATCGGCAAAACGCCCAGTGAGCTGCGTACGCTTGGGAGCGATGCTCCATGTCAGCGCGCTAAAGTGCCTTCTTGCATACTGAGCGCTGCCCTCCGGCCTGATCTCACAATAGCAGTTTCGGAGAAGCGACGGCGAGATGGAAGCGCTAGTAATAACGGAGCCTAGAAAACGGAGGTCCCATGAGCCAAGGTGTCGGATTAGTCGGTCTTTACGTTCGCGATCAGGAGGAAGCGCGCCAGTTTTATGTCGAGAAGCTCGGTTTCCGCGTGCATACCGATGTGCGCAACGGGGACTACCGGTGGCTTACGGTGCAACACCCTGATCAGCCGTCGTTCCAACTGGGTCTTTTCGCACCGCAGTCGCCCGTGCTTGATGCGGCGACCGCGCAAACGCTGCAGGCGATCGTGGCAAAGGGAGCAATGCCTCCGCTTGTCCTTCATGTCGACAACTGCCGCGCCACCTGTGATCAGATGCGCGAAAGAGGCGTGGAGATCACGCAGGAACCGGTTGAACGCTACGGCACTGTCGATGCCGGCTTCCGCGATCCGTCTGGAAACGGGTGGAAGGTGATTGAAAACGCGCGAGAGTCGCAGTGGTAGATGAGGCGTGGCTTTTTCACAAGGGGTTCACTCGCCCCCGACTTTGCGGAGCGACCGGTCCTTAATGGTGACGCTGACAGGACAGAGTGACGCTTTAAGTAATCCGCCCACACGGGTGATGCGTCAACGGTGGCGTGCGGCCGCACAGGGCACTCTACAGAATTGCACTTTAGTTTTTCGATTTTAATGTTACAATAAAAATGCTGATGATCATCCATGTAACAAACAATGATTTATCGAGAATAAGCATTTTAAAACAGGACATTAGGTGCAATCGTAACGTAAATTTCTCGTTGTAACAGATTTATTGTTACAATCAAAAATTCATGTTACAATAAGTTATGATAGATTTAATGGCGTCATTTCAGGCTTACATCAGCAGGAACATCGGGGAAGAGCTCTTGGTTCAGGACCTTGGGCAAAAACGCATCCCCTCGTATATCAATTCGAACTACTTCCTCAATTCGATTACCGCCCGGTCCAAAAGGTACCTTGCCATAACGGTGAAAGACGAGACGACCTTCCGCCCTAAAGCGTTCAACAAACACCTCTCAATAATCATGAACGCCACCCCGGATATGGTTAGAGACGGGGGGTATATTCTCGTATTCGAAAGAATGCGGGCCTACGTCCGTCAACAACTCACTGAAAATGGAATAGCCCATTGCGTACCGTGGCAGAGGCTCTTCTGGCCGCAGCTCGGGTATGAGATTGGAAACCAGGTGGCTCAACCTGTCGTCAGGTTTCACAAGAGGCTTTCCCCGACGGCGCAGCTTACTATAATCGCATATCTGTTGAACCGGATTAAAACTCCTTTGAGTCCCACCGCGCTTGGGCTCAATCTCAAATTTAGCCGCATGACAGGATCAAGGATAGCCAATGAACTGGCAGCATTTAACTTGGCTGAAGTTACAGATTCCGGTCGCGAACGCCTGATTCATGTCCCATTTGCCCGACAGGACTTGTGGCGGCTTGCGCGCCCCCACATGCGCAGTCCTGTACAAGAGAGCGGTTTGATTGAAGCAAGGCACCTTCCGAAAAAGGCGCTGATAGCGGGGGAAAGCGCCCTTGCGCGCCATACCATGCTTGGAGAGCCCCCTACTCCCACCTACGCGGTCGACAAAGACTCCAAGCAGCATTTGGAACACCTGTTGTTGCCTCCGGACTATGAGGAAACAGATGTCAGCAACATTCAGTTTTGGAAATACGATCCAATGCTGTTGGGGACTGAGAACGAAGTGGACATCTTTTCACTCTACCTGAGCCTTTCAGATGAGATTGACGAACGGATGTCGATTGCAAAGGACGAACTTATGGAGCAGCACGTATGGTAGCCGGGCTTGAAACATTTCAACGGAAATTCTCAGACTACCACGACCAGTATGCCTTGATCGGAGGAACCGCCGCCTACCTTGTGCTTGACCAGGCAGGCTTGGAGAGCCGCGCCACGAAAGATTTGGATATTGTGCTTTGTCTGGAACTCTTGAACTCAAATTTCGCCAAGGCATTTTGGGAATTCATCCAGGACGGGGGATATAAAGTCCAGCAAAAAAGCACTGGCGAAAAGAGATTTTATCGGTTTTCCAGGCCTGCGAGTTCCGACTATCCGTTCATGCTTGAGTTGTTCTCAAGAAGTCCGGATAATTTTGAACTTAGCGAAAATTCGCATCTAACGCCGATACCAGCGGGAGAGGATGTTGCGAGCCTTTCCGCCATCCTGCTTGATGAGGATTATTACAAGCTGATTCACGAACACAAGACGGTTGTGAACGGCGTCTCACTCGTGAATGAAGTTTGCCTCATTCCACTAAAAGCCTACGCTTGGCTGGACCTGTCTCGCAGGAAGGATGCGGGCGAACAAGTTGATTCAAAATCGATCAAGAAACATGAGAGCGATGCTCTGCGACTCTCCCAGCTCCTTCCGATGAACGAGCAGATTGCTGTGCGAAGAAAATATATGATCATATTGTAACCTTTCTCACAGGCATCACCGATAAAAGCTCGAAAGACCTGAAGGCTATGGGATTTGCGGACACCGATTTCGCGAACTTAAAAAAGACGATCGAAGCATATTATTTGCGTGCATGATTTTCCGTATCACCGATGGGCGGCCATAAAGGACCGTGACGCTTTCCGTTGGGGACAGTGCAACGATGTGGGAGAGAAAGCCTGTGCGTCCGCAAATAAGCGCAATGACCGAGCGGAGCGCTCGGGAAGTTGGTGGCAAGTTCGGAGCGCCCGTGCGCTATCCCGAGTGCCACGATATGTCGACTGCGCGCTGAGTCTCTTCCTACAACTAGGTATCATGCTTTAATAAAGCGATAAGATTCAAGTAATTAGGCTTCTTAGCTTATCTTCCAGGTGAACTTCAACTACGATGAACGCGCATTCAGGCGCTCGGGTTTTCCCGCCTAGTCTCAATTTTGAAGCAGCAGCGTTGCAATTTTCACTTGTCACGGTGCTGTTATGAAAAGACAGTAGAAGGACAAAAGTTGCGCAGCTGTGCAATACGGGAACAAATATGAACGGGCATGCTTTTCTCAGGGTTGAAAATCTTAACGTCGGCTATGGCGGAACGACCGTCCTCAGCGACCTTGATCTTTCGATCGGCAAGGGTGAGTTCGTGGCGCTTCTCGGCGCATCGGGCTGCGGAAAGACGACGTTGCTGCGGACCATTGCCGGCTTTGCCAAGCCCCAAGCCGGGGCCGTTTCGGTGGCGGGTCGCGACGTGACAAAAATGCCACCGGACAAGCGGGGCATGGCGCTCGTCTTTCAGTCCTACGCCCTGTGGCCACACATGACGGTGGCCGAGAATATCGGCTATGGGCTGAAGTTGCAGAGGCGTTCGCGTGACGATGTTCAAACTCGCGTCACGCAAATGCAGGCACTCCTTGGCCTTGGCGGCCTCGGCAACCGCAAGCCCGGACAGCTTTCCGGCGGACAACGCCAACGCGTCGCCCTTGGCCGCGCCCTGGCGATTGATCCCGAAATTCTCCTCCTCGATGAGCCGCTCTCCAATCTCGATGCGCGCATCAGACTGACCGTGCGCCATGAGATCCGGTCCTTGCAAAAGCGCCTTGGCATCACCGCCATTCACGTCACCCATGACCGCGAAGAGGCAATGGTGATGGCCGACCGTATCGTCATCATGAATGCAGGGCGGATCGAACAGCAGGGCTCGCCTGAGGATGTCTACAACCGCCCGGCCTCTCCCTTTGTCGCCGCATTCATGGGCGCGGAGAACCTCTTGACGATGCAGGCGCGGGTGAGCAGCGACCATGTCGAACTGATGGAAAGTGCCATCAGCCCATCGACCGTGACGTCGCGCACCGGACGCGAACTTCTAAGCGGGCCTGTCGAACTGCGCTTTCGTGCTGAAGCGGCGCGCCTTACCCGCGCCGGCGAACGGGCGCCGCCGGGTGCCGGTGTCCTTGAATTGCGCGGTCAGGTGACAAGTGTCAGCTATCCCGGCGGGCATTGGCGCCATGCGGTCAATCTTGGCGATCAGGAGATCCTGGTCGACGCCGACCAGCCCTTTGATCAGGGCGAGGCCGTCAAGGTGCATATACCAGAAAATTCGCTGTTCATCTTCAACGCATGAGGCACTTCATTTGTAAGATTTGGTGCCCTCTCCGGGTGCCAGGGAATAAGGGCCGAATAACCATCTTTCTCAGGGAGTTAACGAATGAAATATCTTCTTCAGACTTCGCTCGTCATAGGCCTCGCAGCAACACCGGCTGGCGCGGCCGATCTAACTGTCATCACCGCTGGCGACCAGAACATGGTCGATTATGTCAATGACTACCTTGCACCGCTTTTCGAGAAGGAAAACCCAGGCTCGAAAGTGCGTGTTGTCGGAACCGGGCCCGGCGATGCAGGTTCGCAAAAGATCCTCGAGCGTTTTGACGCGCAGGCAAAGGCCAATGCCGACAAATGGGATGTGGACGTTGCCGTTGTCCACGAGAAGTTCGCAGGTCCCCTCGTCAAGGATGGCTACCTTGAATCCTATCGCTCCAAGATCGCGTCGGGCGAGATGGTGACGAGCGAAAAGGCAAAGCTTGCCCTTGGCGCCAATGTCGATGGTTATGTCATGCCGATGTTTTCCAGCCAGACTGCCATTGCCTACAATCCCGCGCTGATCCCGAATCCGCCCAAAAGCTATCAGGAGCTTGTTGCCTGGGCCAAGGCGAACCCCAAACAGTTCGGTTACAATGGCATCAAGGGCGGCGCCTCGGGCGTCAGTTTCGTCATGGGCTGGATCTATGCCTTTGGCGAGGGCGATGCCAACAAGCTGATGAACGGCCCCTTCGACGAGGCCGAAACGAAGAAGTGGGACAAGGCGTTTGCCAGCCTCAAGGATTTCACAACGAATGCGACGCTCACCCCTGGCAATGCCGGAACGCTCGATATGCTGAGCCGCGGCGAGATCGCCATGGGCCCGGTCTGGGTCGACATGTTCTATTCGTGGAAGGCCGACGGCAAGCTCCCGCCGGAAATGAAACTGTTCCTTCCGGCGCCCGGCATGCCCGGCCAGCCCATGCACTACGTCATCCCGGCGAAAAGCCCGAATACGGAGCTTGCCGAGAAATTCGTTGCACTGGCGACCAGTCCCAAGGTGCAGGCCGAGGGCATCGTCAAGCGTTTCAACTGGTATCCGGGCATTGATGCAAAGTTTGTCCAGCCCGAGCTCGACAAGGCCAGCTGGGACAAGCTCTTCGTCGATATCACGCCGGATGATCTTGCCAAAAATGGCAAGCCATTCCCGATCGCGCCCTATAACACGGCCATTCTCGAAGCCTACGAAAAGAACGTAGCCAACTGATGCCGTCAAGGCCGCCGGCCGGGCCGGCGGCCGCCCTCACCCGGGATCCGTTCATGCAACAACGCCTCCTTGCCATTCTGCTTGTCCTGCCAGCGCTGGTGATGATCCTCGTCTTCTTCATCGTGCCACTGTTTGCCTCGATTGTCGGCGCGTTCGAGGTTGGCGAGCGGTATGGCCTCGACAATTTCGCCAAATCGTTCGAGCTCTATTCGAGTGACATGATCTTCACACTGGTCATCGTTGCAATTTCCACCGCCCTTATCGGCGTTCTTGCCATTGCCATCGGCGGCTACCTGACGCTTGGCGAAAATCCGCGCAGCGTCGCGATGCTGCGCTGGCTTTATCGCTGGCCGATGTTCATTCCCTTTATCGTCGTCGGCCAGGTTATGCGCACATTTCTTGCCAGGAACGGGTTGATGAACAATGTCTTCGTCAGCCTTGGCATCCTGACGCCGCTGCAGACGGTCGGATTTCTCGACTGGCGCGGTATCGTCATCGCCTTCGTGTGGAAGCAGACACCCTTTGTTGCCCTTCTTGTTGCCGGCGCAATGGCTTCGCTTGACCGCAGCACCATCGAGGCGGCACGCAATCTCGGCGCCTCGCGCCTGCGCATTCTCATCGAGATCGTCTTGCCGCAGGTTGCCGGCACCCTTCTTGTCGGACTGATCCTGTCTTTCGTCACGATGATGTCGGTGCTTTCGGTGCCGCTGATGATCAACGCCCAATCGCCAACCATGCTGACGGCTGACATCGCCTTTCGCATCAACGCCCACGGCGACTATGGCGTTGCCAATGCCCTTGGCATGATCTCGCTTCTGATGACGGCCGGCGTTGCCCTCCTCTACCTGCGTCAATCAGTCAAGGAACGCTCATGACGGCGCGCTTTGATCTCTGGTGGATGCCGCGCGCCCTTTTGCTCGGCCTCATCGCCTTTGTCATTTTCGGTCCGCTCACCAATCTTGTCCTGTGGACCGTCGCCGAAAAGTGGTATTTTCCGCATATGCTGCCGCTCGAATACGGCTTCAGCTTCTGGCAAAGGGTTTTTTCGCCGCGCGGGAACGCCATGACATCGTTGACGACAAGCATCGTCATAGCGTCGCTTACCGTCATCGTATCGCTGGCGCTTGCAATTCCGGCGGGATACGCGCTGTCGCGCCTGAGGCTGCCATTTCGCGGGCTGATCCTCCTCGCATTCCTGATACCCCAGGCATTTCCCAACCTGCCGGTCTATGTGAATATTGCCCGTTTCTTCTATCAGATCGGTCTTAACGGCACGATCGCCGGCGTGGTGATGGTGCATGTGACGCATGGGCTCGTCTATGCCGTATGGATTGCGACAGCCGCCTTTGCGGCTGTGGAGGCTGACCTTGAGGAGGCCGCGCGTTCGATTGGCGCTGGGCCCTTGCGCGCATTTTTCGACGTGACGCTGCCGCTCGCGGCTCCGGGTCTCCTTGCAAGCGCAATTTTCGTTTTTCTGGAATCACTCGATGAATTCACCGGCAGCTATTTCGTCGGTGCGCCCGATGTGAGCACCTTGCCGCTTCTGCTTTATACGGCAGGCGCCGGCGGTAACTACCAGATTGCCTCGATCACCGCTCTCCTGTTGCTCGTCCCCTCAATAGGTTTCATGCTCGTCGTGGAGCGATTCTTGCGGGCGGATGTATTATCCAGGGTCGGACATTGAATATGAAATCCAAGAACAAGAAACCGGCGAAGGAAGACAAGCAGTTCGTCAGCGCGCTGCAGGTTGCAAAGCTTGCCGGGGTTTCGCGCTCGGCTGTCTCGCGCGCCTTCACGCCCGGCGCCAGTCTTTCAGCCAAGAAGCGCGAAAGGATCATGGAGGCGGCCGAAGTGCTTGGCTACCAGGTCAACGATCTTGCGCGCGGATTGCTCGCGCGCAAGAGCCGCCTGGTCGGACTCGTCGTCACCAATCCCGAGCTCGGTTACCGCTCGCACCTTGTTGCCGCCCTGACCAAGGCCCTGATCCAGCGTGGCAGCGTTCCGATCGTCATCAACACCGGCAACACCGAGGCGGAGCTCGTCGCCGCCCAGAAAATGCTATTCGGCTACCGCGCCGAGGCGACGATCATCCTTTCTGGCTCGCCGCCTTCGTCATTCGTCGATCTTGCGCGCCGCAACGGCCAGCCGCTCATCGTGCTTGGTCGTTCGGAGACCGGGGCCGACTATGTAAATGTCGACAATGAAGGGGCCGGGCGTGAAGCCGCACGGTTTTTCCTTGCCGGCGGTGCAGAACGGCTCGCTTTTGCCGGCACCCTGTCGCGCACGCCGACGACTGTGGAGCGGGAGCACGGATTTTGCCATGAAGGGAGCCTGCACGGCGCTGACGTCATGATCGGCAATGGCAGCAATTCCGACTATGCCGGTGGACAGGAGGCAGCGCAGCAGTTGTTTTCCAGAGGAAAACGACCCGATGCCGTGTTCTGTGTCAATGACCTCGTCGCATTCGGGCTCATCGACTATGTCAGGCACCATACGAGGCTCGCCATTCCCGGTGACGTGTCAGTGATCGGCTTTGACGATGTTCCCGAAGCGCAGTGGGATGCCTTCAGCCTGACAACCTTCCGGCAAGATGCCGCGGTCATGGCGGCCTGTGCGGTGGCGCTGCTTGATCAGCGGGAGGCAGATCCCGAGCGTCCTCCCGCCCATGAGCGACTTGCGACGCGGCTCATCGTGCGCGCCAGCGCCCTGGCGCCCTCCTGCGCCATTGCCTCGCAGCGCCAGGAAAATCCATGAAGATACTCCAGGTCACAGACCTTCACCTGGTGCGGCCTGGCGAGACGCTGTGCGGTCTTGATCCCCTGGCGCGGCTTCAAGCCTGCATCGCCGATATCAACCGCAATCATGGCGATGCCGAGCTCGTGGTCTTTACCGGCGACCTCAGCGAAACCGGGGAGGAAATCACCTACAGGGCCTTGGCGGAGGTCCTTGTTGACCTTGCGCCGCGATATCGACTGATGCTGGGCAACCATGATGATCGCGAGACCTTCATGCGCGTCTTTAACAAGGTTACAGCGCATGATGGGTTCGTTCAGGGCGTCGAAGATGTGAGCGAAGGGCGGCTCATCTTCCTCGACACGCTGCTTCCCGGTCGACCGGAGGGGCGCCTTGACGCGGCGCGTCTTTCATGGCTTCGCGATCGCCTTGTCGAGGCGCGGGACCGCCCGGTGTTCCTTTTCTCGCACCATCCGCCATTTCCCATTCACATGCCCTTGCTTGACCGCATGGGCATCATCGAAGCAGAGGCGCTTCATGCGCTGCTGCACGAGCACGGCAATGTCCAACACATTTTTGCCGGACATGCGCACCGCCCGATCGCCGGGAGCTGGCGCGGCATACCGGTCAGCGTCCTGCGCGGTACCAATCATCAATCCGCGCTTGATTTTTCTCCCGATCGCATTGCCAGCACCCATGAGCCACCCGCCTATGCCGTGATCTTCATCGACGGGAATGGTGTGATCGCGCATTTCCATGACTTTCTCGACAGGACGGCCGCGTACTACTGATCAGGCCGCCTTGCGCACCAGCGCCTGCGCCATGCAATGGATGCCGCCGCCAGTCTTGGAGATTTCGCTCATGTCGACGGCCGCGACCTCGAACCCTGTCGCCCTGAGCTTGTCGATGAGCGTCCGGCTCGAAGACGGCGCAATGATGCGCTCGTTGCCAAGCGACATGAAGTTGCAGCCAAGGTTCATGGTGTCCTGGAACGGGACGTCAATGATTTCGTGTCCCTTGGACTTGAGCCAGTCGACGATGCCAGGCTCGGTGCAGGCAAGGCACACGGCCGTCAGCTTTGGTGCGATGGGCACGACCATCAGGTCAATATGGACATAATATTCGTCGATGAAGGCAAGGCGCGTTTCCCAGCCTTCCTTGCGGAACCAGGCCTCGACCTGCCGGGCGCCTTCTTCCTGGGTGCGCGCGCCGCCGCAACCGATGAGCACGCAGCCCTCCTCGATCACATTGAAATCGCCCCCCTCGAAGGTGCCCGCTGTCACCATGTCGTAGATCGGGATACCGAGCCGCTCATAGGTGCGGATTGCCGCATAGTTTTCACCGCGGCGCCACCAGTTGGCCATCGCCGTGATGATGGCGCCATAGGGCGTCATGACGCTCGAGTCGCGCGCATAGACCTGCATCGGCAATTCGGGCTCCGGCTCGTGCCAATGGATTTTCACGCCGAAATGTTCGTAGGCCGACACGAGTTCCTTGTGCTGGGCCTGTGCCGCCTGGATGTTGCACGGCGCTTCGCGCAGGTGTTTTCGTGACAGCGAACTCGTCGAAAGGTGCCGCAGGAACGCCGGTGAGCCGAGGAGCACATCGGTCAATGGATCGGTCTCATTGCGAAAACCCCAGCCGTCAAGTGGCCTGGTGCCGCCATTGGGGTTGCGGCGCTTCAACGTGAAGCCCTCGGTCGTAAAGTCCTGTTCGTGACGTGTCATGACGCTTGTCTCCTTATCAGGCGGCGGTGGGTATCCACCACTCGCGCCCGCGCGCAGTTGTTACATATTCCGGCCAGCGGAAATTGATCGGCGGCTCGTAGTCGCACAGCGGTGCAATCCATTTCGAACCGCCGACGCCGCCCCCGGTTCGCTCGATGAATTCGTCCCGTGCCTGCTTTCTTGCGCCGCTATCCTCAAGGAGGCGAAGCGCTGAAAGCGCGACCGTCTTTGCGGCGCACGTCACCATGGGATCGATGGTCTCGGGTATGCCGCCAAGCGCGTTCATCACCCAGCCCGGATAGGCAAAGCCCTTGGGCGCCTTCAATGCGGGACGCGCCACGTAGAAGCGGACGGTCGGTGCGTGCCAGGTCATGTCGGTGTAGTCGTCCGACGTCGAATTTGTCTGCGAGGGCGGCAGATCCCGCCGCAGGATCGCCTCGGCCTCCTGTGGCGCCATCAGCTGCTCGCAGGCGTCGATGAATGGATCGCGCATCGGATCGATGCCGACATTTGCCTGTATCTCGCGTGCGATGCTTCTTGCCCCGTCGCCCCAGTGCGGGGCGCCGACGACATTGAGGGCATCCCAGGTGATCTGCGCCATCGCATGGTTGGCAAGTCCGGGCCGTGACTTTGAGACAAAGTGGCGTTCGACCCGGCAGCCGGACATGGCCGCTGCATGCTCTGCATTGCGGTCAAGGACCGCGGTGATCTGTTCGGCCATCGCGAGCGTTGGAACGCGCATCATGTACTGAATCTCGGCCATCCCCGCCGGCAGGTTGTCGGCCGTCGCCTGCCCTGCGGTCAGGATCGCCTCACTGATTGACCAGCCGCCCTGATGCGGCAGCATGGAATCGCGCAGCGCCTTGGAGGCAAGGTACATCAGCATCAGTGCGTCATTGGCGCCGGGGGCCCTGACGGCCGAATGCGACTGCGGGATCGGCGCGCCATCGCTGAGGCCCCAGCGTTCTGGCTCCTCGCAGAGGAACCGGTAGATCATCGAATAGGCAGCGCCACAATGGGTGTCCCAGCGCACCGTGTTGCAAAGCGGCAGCATGTAGAACGGATGAAACGAGATCATGCCGCAAACCCCGTCATAATAGCCTTTGGCTGCATGGATCGGCTTTGATCCGCGTACCTTTTCGGCCGGCTCGCCGGTAAAGCGCAGCGTCCCGGCAATGCCGTGGCGCTCCATTGCGGCCTTGGTCGCAAGAAGCCCGCCGAGGCTGGCGATGCCGAGGCCCGAATGCGGATCGGTGTGACCGCCGGCATGCGCGCTCAGGCCGGGGCGCGGACGCTTTTGCGTCGCTGCATCCTGGCAGTTGCCTGGAACGGCATCATACTCGCCATACATGCCGATGGTCGGCGCCTTGCCGGTCGTGCCTGCCTTGTTGGTCCAGTGTGCGCAAAATGCCGTGGGCATGCCGCCTGACCCGACCTCGACGCTAAATCCCTCCTTGCGCAATCGATCAACATACCAGTCCGCCGACTGGTATTCGCGCCATGCGGTTTCGCCGAAATCGAAGATCGTGCGCGTCCAGGACGAAAGGTCGCCAGCGCGTCCGTCAACAAATTTGAGTGCCGATGTCGCTGCTGCCGTGACCATGAACATTCTCCCGCCTCAAGAAAGATAATCATCTGGAAGGCGGGACAAAAAGTGATATGTTTTTTCAAAACGTGCAAATTCCATTCACCTCTCGTCCCGGGACCCATCCATGCGCATCCCATCGACCCAGGCGCTGCGCGCGTTGGAAAGCTTTGCCCGGCATGGCAGTGTCTGGCGCGCGGCGGAGGAACTCCACCTGACGCGTAGCGCGGTTTCGCATCAGCTGCGTCTGCTCGAGCGCGATCTTGGCTTTGAGCTCCTGCAGAGGGTGGGCAAGGGAGTCATGCTGACCCCGCGCGGACGCAAATACGCCAATGACGTGCGCAAGGCCCTGATTGTCATTGATGACGCCGGCGGAAGGCAAGGTTCCGCGAGCACCGGCGGGTCGCTGTGCATCAGCTCGACGGCCGGCTTTGCGTCATTGTGGCTTTGCACCCACATCGCCGAATTCCAGGAAAAGTACCCGGACGTTGCGCTGCGCATCCTGACACCGCGAAAGCTCGATGACGTCAGCGATGCGAGCGTTGACCTCTTCATTGCGTTCGGCGACGGCCATTGGCCGAACCGCTCGGTGGAGCTTTTGTGCGAAGTCGAGTTCACACCGCTTTGCAGCCCGGTTCTGCTCAACAATCTGGGCGGTCTTGCCGAACCGAGGGATATTTTGCGCGCGCCGCTCCTCCATCTCGACGACTTCGAGGACTGGACGCGCTGGCTTGCCCTTGCCAACGTCGACAATCCCGATTCGGAACGTGGCATCGTTTTCTCGGACATGAACCTGGTGTTTTCCGCGGCCATCACCGCGCAGGGGATTGCCATGGGCGACGAGCTGACCTGCCGCAAGGCCATGCGCGCCGGACAGTTGATCCGGCCTTTTGACCTCAGCATCAAGTCGCCCAAATCCTATTTCCTCGTCACCGACTACGCCAGAATCGATCACCCTGCCCAGGCGGCGTTCACGGAATGGCTGAAATCGCGCCTGTCGCAAACCCGCAATGCCTGAACGGTGGACATGAGCGATATGTGGTCTGGCGTGAATTTCATTCACGTATCAGGGCAATATAATTCAATTGTCGTGGCGCGGGATTGTGCCTAGGCTTTGCTTAAAAACAAGGGGAAAGAAAGTCGATCAATGCCTCAAACCATGCAACTGGGCGACTTGAAGGCCGCCGAGATCAAGGCCGTATCGATTGGCAAGACGTTTGGCGCGTTCCATGCGCTGAAAGACCTCTCGCTTGACATTGGCCGCGGCGAATTTTTGACGCTTCTTGGCCCTTCCGGCTCCGGCAAGACGACGTTTCTCATGATTCTGGCGGGCTTCACGGCGCCGACGACGGGCCGCCTGATGATGGACGGCAAGGATATCACTGATGTGCCTGCCGAGGAGCGATCCTACGGCATGGTGTTCCAGGGCTATGCGCTTTTCCCGCATCTGACGGTCGAACAGAATATCGCCTTTCCGCTGAAGGTGCGTGGTCGCTCCGCGTCCGAGATCAAGCGCAGGGTCGGTGAGATGGTCGAACGGGTCGGCCTTCTCGGTCACGAAAAAAAGTTGCCGGCCAAGCTTTCCGGCGGGCAGCAGCAACGCGTTGCCCTTGCCCGGGCGCTCGTCTTTGAGCCGGCGGTGCTGCTCCTCGACGAGCCTTTCTCGGCGCTCGACAAGAATCTGCGCGAAATGATGCAGGAAGAGGTCAAGCGCCTGCACGAGGAGACGGGAACGACATTCGTCTTTGTCACGCACGACCAGTCGGAAGCGCTCGCCCTTTCCTCGCGCGTTGCCATCTTCAATCACGGCGAACTGTTGCAGGTGGGCAGGCCAAGGGAGGTCTACGAGAGACCGCAGAACCGTTTCGTTGCCGAGTTTCTTGGCGAGATCAATCTTTTGCCGCTCGACGCGATCAGCCTCGAGGGGGAACGCGCCGCGGGCAAGTTCGAAGAGAGCACTGTCATCCTCAACAAGGTGGCGCCGCTTAAAGGAACGAGCGCACTGGCGGCGGTGCGGCCGGAACACATGGTGATTTCAACGCGGCCCGATACCGAAAATCGCAATGCCATTACCTGCCGCGTTGAGGGGGCAACCTATTTTGGTGCCTCGACCAAGTATCACCTGCGCACGCGCAAGGGGGTAAGCCTTGCGGTCTCGATGCCGACGGCAGCCATGGCGCCCATCGCGCCGCAGACTGATGTCTGGGTCTCGTGGCCGACGAACCAGGGTTTTTTGCTGCCAGGCTAGGTTAGCGCGGCGGCGGGGAAAGTGACGATAACAATCCAGAGGGAAAAAACATGGACAACGCATTTCAAAAAGACTGCCTTGAGCTCCTCGCCCAAAAGGTCGAACGCGGCGAGATAAGCCGCAGACGCTTCACCCAGATGGCTGCGATGTTGCTTGCAGGTGCGCCGGCGCTGCTGCGCGCCACCGCTTCGCATGCCGAGGCCAAGGAATTGGTGCTCGTCAACTGGGGCGGTGACGCGATGACAGCCTATGACAAGGCCTACGGCCAGCCGTTCACCAAGGAGAGCGGCATTACGGTCAAGATGGACGGATCGGGACCCACCGAAGGCGCGATCACCGCGCAGTTCAAGAGCGGCAAGCCGAGCTGGGACCTTCTCGACATTGATCCGTTCTCGGGAATTTCGCTCGGCAAGCAGGGTATGCTCGAGGAGATCGACTACAAGGTCGTCGACAAGAACAAGATGCGTCCCGGCTTTGGCTGGGATCATGCCGCATCCACCTACTTCTTCTCCTATGTCATTGCCTACGACTCCTCGAAATTCGGCGACCAGGCCCCGACGGGCATGGCCGATTTCTTCGACGTGAAGAAGTTTCCCGGCAAGCGCTCACTGTATAAATGGGGTTCGGCGATGTGGGAGGCAGCGCTCATGGCCGATGGCGTTGCGCCGGAGAAGCTCTATCCCCTCGATCTGAAGCGCGCACACGACAAGATTGCCGCCTTCAAGGAGAACGTTGTTGCCTATTGGGGCGGCGGGGCTGAGAGCCAGTCGGTGCTTTTGAACGGCGAGGCATCGATGGCGCTGATCTGGTCGACCCGCGCGCAGTTGCTTGAACAGGATTCCGGCGGCACGATCAAGTTCATCTGGGATCAGGGCCTGATTTCACCCGGCGCCCTCGGCGTAATGAAGAACAATCCTGGCGGCAAGGAAAACGCCATGAAGTTCATTGCCAGTGCCCAGGCGCCCGAGCGGCAGCTCGAAATGTTCAACATGCTTGGCCAGGGCCCGGCAAATCCCGCGACCGATGCGCTGATTCCGGCCGACAAGAAGCGCGTCAACTGCGTTGATCCTGCCAATATGACAAAGCAGGTGCCGCTTGACATGGAGTGGTATGCCGAAAATTACGGCAAGGCCTTCGACGAATATACCAAAGTCATCTCTGCCTGACGTTGATGGCGCGGGGGCGCCAATGCCCTCGCGCCAGACAAAGCCTTTTCCTGCCATGAAGGACGCTGAATGATCGGGAAGTCTGCCGCCTTAAGAAAGATCCTGCTGCTCGCCCCTCTGCTCCTGTTTCTCGGTCTTGACTATGCTGTGCCGTTTCTTGGTGTCGTGCGCTGGAGCTTTACCCTGCCGGAGCCCGGCATCGGGCAGTACCGCGCGCTTTTCACCGACCCGCTCGTGCAGTCCGTTTTCACCCGCACCTTGCGCATCTGCCTGATCGTGACGGCGGCATCGCTCGTTGCCGCCTATGCCATTGCCTATGTCTGGGTGCGCGGTTCTTCGGTGCAACGCATGCTTGCCGAGTTCTGCATTCTTGTCCCGTTCTGGATATCGGTCTTGACGCG